>JBOGGF010000326.1:0-5448 GCA_050743965.1 Acidimicrobiales bacterium | reverse complement strand
GCGCAGGAGTTGGTTGAGGGCAGCCTTGCTCGCCCGGTAGATCTCCCAGCCACCGCCTCGGTTGTTGGCCACGCTGCCCTGGCCGGAGGACATGTCGGCGATCGTGCCCCTCTCCTCGACGAACTGGCCGAGCGCCTCGATGACCCGCATGGGACTCAGCGCGTTGGTCATCATCATCCGGGTGAACTCCTCGGTCGAGATGTTCGCGGAGGTCTCCTCCAGGCGGTGCGTGATGCCGGCGATGACGAAAAGCAGGTCGAATCTGCGGTCGGTGATCCGGTCGCGGAGGGCTTCGATCTGTTCGGTTACGTTGATGTCGAGGTGCTCGATCTCGAGCTGCCCGCCCGCCGCGTCTTGCAAATCGTGCAACGGCGTGCGGTCGGAGCCGCGAACAGTCGCCACGACGCGCGAACCGCGGTCGATGTACTCCGCAGCGATCGCACAGCCGAGGCCCCGTGAGGCGCCGATCAGCAGCACGTTCGTCATCCGTGAGGTCGTGCTCACGGACGAAAGCTACCTGGACCGGGAGATGACGGGTACGGCCATCCCCGGGTGGCATCCTTCACTGAGCCGTGGTGGCTTCCATCGCGCCCGTGTAGGCGCGCGAGGCGGCGGCATAGGTGACGGTGAGGTCGGCACCAGGGGGGAGCCGGTCGGCGAGCTCGAGGTCGATGAGGCCGTTCATGGTGGCCCAGGCCGCGCGGGCGAGGTCGCCGTCTCCGTGGCAGGCGACGGTGAGCGGGGCGGCGGTGCGGTCTTCGAGCCCGGGCGGGAGGCTTGCACGGATGCTCAAACGCTCAGCGAATCGGATCGGATCAGCCGATGGACCTCGGCCTGCTCGCCTGCTCACAGTGAGCGACGCGACATACAGCCCGGAGGAGGTCTCGTCGGCATACGGGACGCCACCTAACCTCTCGGGATGCGAACCACCCGGCTGCGCGTCACCTTGCGCGAGGTCGAGCCACTTGTCATCCGCGTGCTCGACGTGCCGGCGGATGCCTTCCTGCCCGAGGTCCACGACCTTCTCCAGGCGGCTCTCGGCTGGACCGACTCCCACCTGCACCAGTTCGTCTTCGACGGTGTGTGCTACGGAATCGCCGGCACCGACGGCCCCGAAGACGAGCGGGACGAGGCAGGGGTGCGGCTGCGGGCGCTGCCTTCTTCCTTCTGCTACCTCTACGATTTCGGCGACGGCCGGGAGCACGACATCGAGCTGCTCGGTTCCGGGGGAGCAGGCCCGGGCTGCGTCTCGGGAGAGGGCGCGTGCCCGCCCGAAGACGTCGGCGGACCGCCCGGCTACGCCGAGGTGCTTGAGGTGCTCGGCGACACCGACCACCCTGAGCACGAAGCGATGGCGACCTGGGCCGGTCACTCGAGCACCCGGTTCGACCTGGCGGCCACCGACCTGCTGGTGCGCCAGATGGCCGGTGCCGTCCCCGAGCCGGTCCGCTTGGTGCTCGACCTGGCGGCGGACGGGGTGAAGCTGACCCCCGGCGGGCGGCTCCCGCGCTCCTTCGTGCGCCAGGTCCAGGAGCAATACCCAGCGTGGTGCCCGCTGGGGCATCCCGCCGCCATCGAGGACGACCTGGTGCCTCTCTCCGCGCTTCACGACCTGCTCCGAGGAGCCGGCCTGCTGCACTTGGGCAACGGGGTGCTCTCCACCACCCGGGCCGCCGCCGACGACACCCAGGTGATCCGTCGCCTGCGCTCGTGGTTCGGCCCCGACGACGGCTTCACGTCGGTCCTCGTCGGGGAGACCTTGGCCAGCCTCGCCACCGCGGGGCCTGGGGGGACTGGCGAGCTCGCCGCCCGCGTCTTTCCCCTGCTCGGCAACCGCTGGGTCACCGGAGAGGGCGAGCCGTTGGTCGAGGTACATGTGCTCGCGTCGCTGAACCAGTCGAGGGCTGCCCTGATCGGCCTCGACCTGATCGCGTCGACTGATGGGACCTGGTCGGCCGGGCCGGCAGTTCGCTGGCTGCTCCCGCGAGCCACCGCGCTGGCCCATCTCTGGACCACTATGACGAGGCCGTAAGCCCCGCTTCGGGGCTGTCACGAACGCCTCGTCAACGAGGCAACCCTCGCGATCGCCGAGCGCTCGGAGACCCACCGGGCCGATCACGCCCAGGTCGGCGAGCGCCTCGGCCTGTCCCAAGGGTCATCGCTTGGTGCGACGCCGTCGTCGATCCGGGGACGACCGCGGCGACTGGTGGCCACAGGAGTCGTGATGGACGTGGGCGCGTTGACCATCGCGGTCGAAGATCATGATGAGCTCAGCCGGGCCGCCGATCTGGCACGATCAGGACTACGAGGCTCCTACCTCCTGTAGCGCCTGATCGCCCACGTGTCGGTGCCGAATACCGCCGGTGTCACCCTGCGACAGAAAGGACGTCAACGGCGGTCCCCCCGATGTCGTTCACCTCGCCACGCGGCGCATGCATCGACATGAAGAGCTTCCCACGAGATGCCGCCGATCGCCGATTTGGGCGCTGAGTGACGATGAACTTGCTCCCCGGCGGACGAGCGATCTGTTCGCGCTGCGGTACTGAGTTGGACGGGCTTGTCAGGGCTGGACGCTTTCGAGGTCCTGGAGGAGACTCGGATGCGTCGGCTCCCAGCCGAGCGCCTCTCGGGTGTGGGTGCTGGAGGAGGGCTGGTCGGGGCGAGACGGAAGAGGACGGCTGCGTCGAGAGCGTGCACCGCCGGCCAACGCTGTGTGCCGTTGCCGGGGTAGCCGGCCACTTCGCTTCGGCGTGCCATGTTGGTCAGCAGACCAGCGAACCCGCCTTTGCCCTCGTTGTGGACCGTGCGTGGCATGCGCACGGCCGTGCTGCGCACGCCACGCGAGGCGAGGCCGAGGACGGCCATGACCGAGCTGGCACGACCGCCGACGGGTCCGTCCGTAGAGAGCGGGTCGGCCTCCGTGGAGACGCGACCGGGCACATGGGGGGTTCCCGAGACGGTCACGAGAGGTCGGTCACTGCCGATGAGCTCCTCGCCAAAGGTCGCGAGCGCGGCGCTCTCGTCGCCGACCGCGTTCGCGAGGGCGTCTGCGCTGCTGAAATAGTTGCCGAACGCGAGGTGGATGACCCCGTCGGCCCGGGCGGCACCGGCGCGGAGAGCGTCCCAGTCGGCGAGGCTGCCTCGGATCGCCTCGGCGCCGGCGGTCTCGAGGGCGAGCGCTGACGCATCTGAGCGTGCGATGCCAACAACAGTGTGACCGTTGGCCAGAAGCTCGGCGACGACAGCGGAGCCGATGAGGCCGGTGCCTCCGGTGAGGAAGACGTGCATGGATGCCTCCTAGAAATATGATGGGACTATTGTCTCATCCACCGCACCAGAGTGATGGGATACCTATCTCATCACCTAGTCTGGGCGCATGCCCCGGTGGGAGCCAGGAGTGCGCGAACGTCTCGTTGTCGCTGCCGTCGATCTTTTTACCGAGCAGGGGTACGACACCACGACGGTTGCTCAGATCGCCGAGCGCGCAGGGACCACGAAGAGCACCTTCTTCCGGTATTTCCCCGACAAGCGCGAGCTGTTGGTAGCCGGGCAGGAAACGCTGAGCCGGCTGCTCGCGGAGGGCATCGCTGAGGCGCCGGAGGACGCGAGCCCGCTCGAGGCCGTGGCTGCTGGTCTCGAGCGTGCATCGAGCGCGATCGGCCCGATGAACCGCGTGCTCGGTCCGCGCCTCAAGGCGGCAGTCGCTGCCAGCGTCGAGCTGCAAGAGCGTGACGCCCTCAAAAGCGTCGGCCTAGCTGCCGCCATGTCCACCGCTCTGATCGCTCGCGGTGTGCCCGAACCGATCGCCCAGCTCGCCGGCGAGTTGGGCGTCCTCGCGTTCAAGCGGGGCTACGCCGAGTGGTCCGAGACCGACCGGCACACCGAGGGCGAACTCGCGCCGTACGCCACGGCAGCCCTGAACGAACTGCGGTCGGCGGCCGCGTCACTTGGCTGACCGGGCAACCACACAACGTCCCCGGACTGAAGCGCATAGACCCCGACCTGTCCTCGCGCAGGCGGGCATGCGATCAACGGTGAACGCGCTCCCGATCGGCGGCTCTTTCCTACTCGTCGGATTGTCATCATTGCCAACTCCGATCCGAACGTCGACTCCGATCGTAGTCCCGAGCCGCCTGTTCGGTGCGGTCCTCGTTCGCGAAGGGAGCCCTTCGGGCCCACGACCTGTGCCATGCAGCAGCTTGGACGATCGGCTAGGGGACCTATCCGTTCGCTCCGCCGATGTAGCGGTCAATGGTGGGGCCGACCCATGCGGCAACGTCGGCTCTCGGCGCCGAGGCCATCGGTTCCATCTGCAAGACGTAGCGTGCCCACGCGACGCCGAGCAGCTGGGAAGACACGAGCGAGGTGGTCTTGCGTGCCGCCTCGGTGTCGCCGTCGGGACGGTTCGCCTACACCCGCTCGGTGAGGAACTCCCGCAGCGCACGCGCCACGTCGGGGGCGCTCGAGACGGCCTGGGTGAGCGTGACGAAGGATAGTCCCGACTCGTCGCCCGGGTGCTCCCACTGGGCCAAGAACCGGTCCACGATCCGGGTTCCGTTGGGCGGACCGGCCTGCGCTTGGCGCTGGACCGCCCGCGGGTCAGCGGGCAAGTGGAGGCAGGCGACGAAGAGCACGGCCTTTCCGTCGAAGTAGTGATGGACGAGCGACGGGTCGACACCGGCCCGTCGGGCGACCTGGCGGATCGACGCAGCGCTGTAGCCGGCTGCGGCGAACTCGGCTCGCCCCGCCTCGATGATCGTCTCCCTGGTCCTCGGCGCCCCGGGGCGGCGCCCTGCACGGCTCATCTGTGGCCGTCCGCAACCCTCGGCGCACCTGTGCCACCTGGGAATCCGCCGATAGATTACATCAATGGTGACTTCTAGACGGGGCGGTCGGCGCCGCAACGGTCCAGCCGAAAGGTCGACGACCCCATGCCGCACCTGTCCGGCCTGCTGCGTCTGGAGCTGGGCCGCAGCCTCCGAGACCTTCGCTACCTGGTGCTCGCCATCGTGTCGCCGGTCGCCTTCTATCTACTCTTCGCCGGGATCTTCTCGAGCCGGACAGGCACGGGCGGCCTGCCGGCGCAGGTCGAGATCATGGTCGCGATGCCGGTCTTCGGCATCATGTGAGGAGCCCTGTCGGCGACCGCTCCGCGCCTGGAGCGCGACCGCGACAGCGACCAGCGGCGTTGAGTGTGCTTCGCCCAGGATCGCGAGATGATGGACACCGTGGAGCCCGTGGAGGGACCAAGCCGGTTCGGACGACCGACCGCCCAGGCTGGCGCTCAGGTGGTACCCCGTCCGGCGCTCTTCGAGCGGCTCGGATCGTCGGCCCGGGTGACGGTGGTCGCAGCACCGGCGGGGAGTGGCAAGACGGTGCTCCTGCGCTCCTGGATCGCCGAGGCCGGGCTGGAAGAGCATGTCGCGTGGGTGCAGGCGGGGCGCGACG
>JBOGGF010000325.1:0-6420 GCA_050743965.1 Acidimicrobiales bacterium | reverse complement strand
GCCGGCGATCACCGGCTCTCGTGCTCCTGCGCTGGTACCGCACCGGGGGACGGCGGCACGATGACGGTGGCCAGGTAGGCGGCCGGCCGGTCCCGGGCGGCGGCCAGCGGCTCGATCCGCTCGCCGGGCAGTCCCAGGAGCTCGCCGAGGACCGCTCCTTCGAGTCGCCCGTGCTCGGCGAGGAGGTCGGCGATCGACGGCATGTGCCG
The DNA here is from genome assembly GCA_050743965.1 of Acidimicrobiales bacterium. Classification (GTDB taxonomy): domain Bacteria; phylum Actinomycetota; class Acidimicrobiia; order Acidimicrobiales; family RAAP-2; genus DAHUZJ01. The sequence continues at coordinate 6,211 of JBOGGF010000325.1, read as the reverse complement.
GCCTCCCTTGTAGACGACGATGGTCCGGCCGGGGTCGCGTAGGGCATCGGCCACGTGCGACGGCCCGTCGAGGGCGGTGACGAGCGACAGGGAGCCGGTGCCGTCGAGGAGGACGGTGCCGCTGCGTGACGCCAGGTCCTGGAAGGCGGTGATCCCCGGCACCGTGTCGACCGCCACATCGCTGCCCAGCTGGCGGAGGGCCGCCACGACCGCCGGGAAGGTGCTGTAGACGTTGGGGTCGCCGAGGGTGACGAAGGCCACGTGCTCGCCCGCGGCCAACCACGGCAGCAAGGCGCGGGCCGCGGCGAGGTGGGAGGCGGCTCGAGCTGCGTCGCCGGTGGTGCCGGCCGGTCCGGCGGCGGCATCGGGCGTCATGTCGAAGGGCAGGCGCGTGACCGGAAGGTCGGGAAGGGCGTCGGCCACGACCGCTTCGGCTCGGCCGGGCTCGGCGCCGGCGGTCACCGGGGCCACCACTCGGTCGGCGACGACGAGCAGCTCCATGGCTCGGCGGGTGAGCAGGCCGGGGTCGCCGGGGCCGACGCCGACCCCGGTGAGGTGCCCCGTTGCCGGGCGCGGGCCGGCGGTGGCGCGGGCTCCCTGGAGGGCGGGGGGAGCAGGGACGGGAGGCTCGGTCACGGCGCTCAAGGCTACGGCGTCGCACGGAGGCAGCGGGACGGCCGCCGGCGCCGGGGATCGGATCGAGCCGCCGGTAGCATGCCCGGGACGGCGTGGGCGGGCCGACGTGGGCGGGGTGGCGCTGACCACCCGGTGCCCGAGCGTGTGGGCGGTCCCGACGAGGGCGGGAGGTCCCGTGAGCACAACCTGGCGGGTCCTCAAGCTCGACCACCGGGACCCCATGGCGCCGTTCGAGGAGATCGTCCGGCTCATCGACGTGGCGGGCACGGCGACGGCGGCAGGGTTCAGCCGCAGCGACGTGGTCGAGGCGCTCCAGGAGCAACAGCCGGCGGCTGTGGCGGTGGCGGCGAGCGGGCTGGTGGGGGCGGCGGTGGCCCGCGTCGCCGGGCACGACGCCCACCTCGTGGCCCTGGCCCTCCACCCGGAGTGGCGCAACCGTGGCATTGGCTCCGCCCTGCTCAAGAAGCTCGACGAGGAGACCATCCACCGGGGGGCCACCCGCCTGCTCGCCCTCCTCCCGCCGGGGCACGTGGGCGAGGTGGCGTTCGCCAACCAGGGTTTCTCGTCCACCGGCGGGCTAACCCTGTACGAGCGGGCGGTCTCGATGGTGCCCGAGGAGCTGGCCATCGTGGAGCGCTACGGCGGGCACTTTCCCGCTGCCGGCCTGTGGCAGGCGATGAAAGGCTTCTCCTCGACCAAGCTGCTGCTCGAGCAGCGAGTGGTGGCGCCGCTGTCGCACCCCGAGCTGGCGGCGGAGATCGGGCTCGTCCCGCCGGCGGCGGTCCTCCTCTTCGGCCCGCCGGGCACGGGCAAGACGTCCTTCGCCCGGGCCATCGCCTCCCGCCTGGCTTGGGCTTTCGTCGAGTTGCACCCGTCGCTCCTCGGCCACGGCGTGGAGGGGGCGGGAGCCCTCCGCGAGGCCTTGCGCGATCTCGACGGGGTCGACCGGCTGGTGTGCTTCATCGACGAGGCCGACGAGCTGGTTTCCGACCGGGCCGACCGCCCGGAGAACCAGGCGATGGTCAACGAGCTGCTCAAGTCGATCCCGTCCTTCAAGTCGCGCCCACAGCGCCTCATGGTGATGGCGACCAACTCGATCGCCGCCATCGACCCGGCGATGCTGCGGCCGGGCCGGTTCGATCTCATCGTCCCCATCGGCGCGCCGGACCCGTCGGGCCGGGTCGAGCTGGCCGCCGAGCTCGTGCCGGTGGGGGACCCGGCCACCGTCGCCGCCCGGACCGAAGGGTTCACGCCGGCGGACTATGCCCTGGTGGCCCAGCGGAGCGCCCAACTGGCGTTCGACCGGGCGCTCGCCGGCGGCGATGCCGCCATCACCGAGGGCGACGTGCTGGCGGCCGTGGCGGCAACTCGGCCGTCCGTGAGCCAGGATGCCACCGAGCGGTTCGAGATCGAGTCGAAGCGGTACGCCCGGCTCTGACCGTGGCAGTGGCAGTGGCGGCGGCGGCGGTGGTGGTGGTGGTAACGGGCGGCAAGGGGCCCGGCCCCTCGTTGGCTGCCCGGTCCGCGGCGTCCTCCTCGGCGAGCCACCATGGTGCGTGGCGCTCGGCCCAACCACGCCCGACCCAGCCTCGGACCATCGAGCGGAGGGAATCGGGGTGGCTGAGGGCCAGCGCGATGTGGCCCACCACGACCACCACGACGGCGAGCGCCAGGACCTCGTGCACGAACGTGGCGCCGGTGCGCCAGCTCACCGGGAACAGCCCGAACCATTCGAGGATGCAGCCCGTTCCCAACATGACGACGATGGCGCCACCGACGAAGATGGTGTTGAGCTTCTGGCCCGGGTTCAGCTTGTCGCCATCCCGCCCAGCCCGCCCGAAGGTCCACAGCCAGTGCAGCTCGTCCTGTTGCCAGCGGTTGGCCCGGCGGAGGTCCCGTCGCAGTCGGGCGCCCCACGGCCCGGCGACGGCCGCAAGCAGTGGGACGGGCAATGCAACCCCGGCCCACAGGTGGACCTGCGCGAGGAGGACGTGACGGCCGACGAGCCGCTCGATCGAGGCAAAGTAGAGCGGGAGGGCGGTCACGATGAGGATGCCGAAGAGCAGCGCGGTGGCCCAGTGGGCCGCACGTTGCACCCGGTCGAAGCGCAGCAGCCGCAACGTGGCCGCGGCAGCGGGAGGACCGGACCGGGCGGCCACGTCAGCCGCTGCGCCCCTCAAGCGCCCGCGGGGACTGTGGGGACGGTGGAGCCATCCAGCCAGGCGTCGACCGGGTAGCCGTTCTCCTCCCAGTAGCCGGGCACGACATCGGGCACGACCCGAATCGCCGACAGCCACTTGAGCGACTTGTAGCCGAACATCGGGGCGACGTAGAGGCGTACCGGGCCGCCGTGCTCCGTCGTGATGGGGCCGCCGAGCATCCGGTGGGCGACGATCACGTCGTCGAGGCGCGCCTGCGCCAGCGTCAGGCTCTCGGTGTCGACGTGGTCGTACGACTCGAAGCGCAGGGCGGCACCCGCCGCGTGTACCCCGGCGGCGTCGAGCAGGTCCCGGAGCCGCACCCCTTCCCAGTGGACGTCGGGGACGCGCCAGCCGGTGACGCACTGGAACTGGCGCACCAGGTGCACCGTCGGCATCGCCTGGAGGTCGGACAGCGTAAGGGTGAGGGGGCGGTGCACCAGCCCCGACACCTCGAGGCGGTAGGCGTCCGGAGCGATCTGCGGAAAGGAACCGTTGACCGAGTAGATCTGGAAGTTGTCCCCGCCTGGCAGCAGGCTACCGACACCGGGACCGAGCGCCTGGCCGACTTGGCGCTGGACGGCGGCCCCGGCCACGATGCCGGCGGCGCCCAGACCGAGCATGGAGAGGAAGACGCGCCGGCCCACCCGGACCGTCCGGGCGGGAGAACCCGCCGCCGGGAGGGATTGCGACGCCACACCGGCAGTGTAAGGGCGCTGTGTCCGCCGGGGGCGGCGCCCACCCACGTCGTCGGCTCCGACGGGCGGTCGGGACGGGCGGTCGAGATGGGCGGTCCCCGCCGACCCGGAGGGACCTGGATCGGGTGGAGGGCCACTCTCGGCAAGCCCGGCCCGAGTCCGGCCGATACGAGTGATGTGGGGAACGTCTCACTCGGGGCGCCGGGGGCACCGGCATGACGCTGGCCCGGTTCTCGCCGGGCCTGCTGTGGCCCCGTCCGGCACCGGCCGGCTCGCCGTCGGTGACCGAGATCGGCGGCGTACGGCTGGCGGCACGGGACCAGATCGTCGACGACCGGGGCCGGACCGTGCACGTGCTGCGGGCAGACGACGCGGTGTTCGAGCGGTTCGGCGAGCTGTCCTTCTCGTGGGTGCACCCGGGCGTGGTCGAGGGCTGGCACCTGCACCGGACGGCGACCGTGAACTATGCGTGCCCCGTCGGCCGTGTCCGGCTGGCCCTGCACGATGCCCGCCCTTCCTCGGCCACGCGTGACCTGACCCGCGATATCGAGCTCTCGCCGGACGACCACTGGCTCGTCACGGTGCCGCCGGGTGTCTGGAGCGGCTTCGTCGGCCGGGGGGCCGGCGACAGCATGGTCTGCAACTGCGCCACCCATCCGCTCGACCCGGGTGAGGTCGTCCGGCGGCCGGCGGACGACGCCACTATCGGCTATCCCTGGCCTGCGCCGTAGCACCCGGCGAGGGCGCGGGCCCGCCCCGTCGCGGCAATTATGCGTCGACCGCCGGAGCGGCGACGCGCCCTGGCTCGGCGTCCTGGTCGGCGAACTGGGTGTGGTACAGCTCGGCGTAGAGACCGCCAGCCGCCAGCAACGCATGGTGGGTGCCTCGCTCGACCACCCGGCCGTCGTCGATCACGAGCAACAGGTCGGCATCGCGCACCGTCGAGAGCCGGTGGGCGATGACCAGTGACGTCCGCCCGACCAGCGCCAGTCGGAGGGCCTCCTGGACGGCTGCCTCGGACTCGGAGTCGAGGTGGGCCGTCGCCTCGTCGAGCACCACGACGTCGGGTGCCTTGAGTATGAGCCGGGCGAGCGCCACCCGCTGCTTCTCGCCGCCCGAGAGCCGGTAGCCGCGCTCGCCGACCAAGGTGTCGAGCCCGTCGGGCAGCTGGGAGATGAGCGGGAGCACCTGAGCCTGCTCCAATGCCGCCAACAGCTCCTCGTCGGTGGCGTCGGGTCGGGCATAGAGGAGATTTGCCCGCAGGGTGTCGTGGAACAGGTGGGGGTCCTGGGTGACGACACCCACCACGGCGCGCAGGCTGTCCAGGGTGGCGTCCCGGACGTCCACTCCGCTCACCCGCACAGTGCCCGACGACACGTCGTAGAGGCGTGGCACGAGGGCGCTGATGGTGGTCTTGCCCGCGCCCGACGGGCCCACCAGGGCCACCATCTGGCCCGGCGCCACCTCGAACGACACGTCGTGGATGACCTCGGTGCGCGGGACGACCTCCAGGGTCGCCACGGCCTCGAGGGAGGCGAGCGAGACGTCCTCGGCGCTGGGATAGGCGAAGCGCACGTGCTCGAAGGCGATGCCGGCCGGTCCCCGGGGCAGGGCGACCGCACCGTGGCGCTCTTCGATCATCGGGACGAGGTCGAGCACCTCGAAGATCCGCTCGAAGGAGACCAGCGTGGTCATGACGTCGAGGTTGACATTGGACAGCTGGGTGAGCGGGGCGTAGAGCCGGGCCAGGTAGGCGGTGAGGGCGACCACCGTGCCCACGGCGAGCGCGCCGTGGACCGCCGCCACGCCACCGAAGCCGTAGGCGAATGCCGTGGCGAGCGCGGCGGTCAGCACGAGGGCGACCATGAACATCCGGGCGTACAGCGCCTGGGCGATCCCGATGTCGCGCACCCGGGACGCGCGCTCCTCGAAGTGGCAAGCCTCCTCCTCGGGCCGGCCGAAGAGCTTGACCAGCATGGCGCCCGAGACGTTGAACCGCTCCTGCATGACCATGTTCATCTCGGCGTTGAGGTTGTAGCTCTCCTTGGTCATCGCCCCGAGCTTCCGGCCGACGACGCGTGCGGGGATGAGAAAGCAGGGGAGCAGCACCAGTGCCACGAGGGTGATCTCCCAGCTCAGGAAGAACATCGCCACCAGCACGATGAGGACCGTCATGAGGTTGCCGATCACGTTGGACAGCAGTGTCGTGAATGCCTGCTGAGCGCCGATGACGTCGTTGTTGAGCCGGCTCACCAGGGCGCCGGTCTGGGTCCGGGTGAAGAACGCCAGCGGCATTCGCTGGATGTGGCGGAACACTTTTGAGCGCATGTCGAAGATGAGCCCCTCGCCGATGAGCGCGGACACCCGGCGCTGGTAGAGGGAGAGACCGGCTGTGAAGAGCGCGAGCGCGGCCGCCACCGCCGCCAGCTCGACCACCAGACCGGCCCGATGGCCCAGGATCCCCTTGTCGATGATGGCGCGCAGGATGAGGGGGTTGACGGCACCTGCGACGGCGTCGATGACGACCACGGGCAGGAAGATGGCGAGGATCTTGCGGTAGGGCATGGCGAACCGCAGCATCCGCCGGGTGGTGCCCTTCTTCACCCGGTGGTCGAGGACCGAGCGGTCCTGACGGAACGATCGCATCCCCATCCACCCCGCCGCCATGCCGCGGGTCAT
>JBOGGF010000324.1:0-2173 GCA_050743965.1 Acidimicrobiales bacterium | reverse complement strand
CGGCCGGCCAGCATCACCGTGAGGCGCGAGCCGCCGACGTCGACGACCTCGCCCCCGAACACCCCCACCAGCTGGATCACCTGGGACCGCTCGGTCGGGCCGGCGTCCACGGTGGCGAGCAGCAGCTCGCCCTGGACGGCGTCGGACGGCGCCAGCTCGGAGATCTCGACCACGTTGACGAGCTTGTCGAGCTGGTGGACGACCTGCTCCAGCGGCGCGGCCTCGACGTCGACCACGATGGTGATGCGGCTGAACCGCTCGCCCTCGTCGGTAGGGGCGACGGCGAGCGACGAGATGTTGAAGCCGCGGCGGGAGAAGAGCCCGGCCACCCGGGCGAGCACGCCGGCCTTGTTCTCCACCAGCACCGACAGGACGTGGAGGCGGTCCTGCCGCGTCACCGGGCTCCCCGGGCTCATCGGTCCCGCCCGTCGTGAGCGGGGTGGACGACGATGTCGTCGTTGGACGCCCCGGCCGGGACCATCGGGTACACCTTCTCGAAGGCGTCGGTGCGGAAGTCGACCACGACCGGCCGGTCGTCGATGGCGTTGGCCTTCTCGATGGCCGGCAGGACCTCGTCGGGGCTCTCGGCCCGGATGCCCACGCACCCCATGGCCTCGGCCCACTTCACGTAGTCGGGCAGGTCGGGCGAGAGGTACACCTCCGAGTAGCGCTCGCCGTAGAACATCTCCTGCCACTGGCGGACCATGCCGAGGTAGGCGTTGTTCAAGATGGCGACCTTGACCGGGATCTGCTCGGCCGTCGCCGTCACCAGCTCCTGGGCCGTCATCTGGAAGCACCCGTCGCCGTCGATGGCCCACACCGTCTTGTCCGGGCGGCCGACCTTGGCCCCGATGGCGGCCGGGACGGCGAAGCCCATGGTGCCCGCCCCGCCCGAGTTGACCCACGTGTAGGGATGCTCGAACCGCCAGTGCTGCGAGGCCCACATCTGGTGCTGGCCGACGCCGGCCACACAGATGGTGTCCTCACCCGCCTGCTCGCGCAGGGTCTCGATCACCATCTGCGGCTTGATCGGGGGGCCCTCGGCCGGCTCGTAGTGGAGGGGGAATTGCTCCTGCCACCGGCGGAGCTGGTCCCACCAGGCCTCGAGCCCTGCGCCGTCGACGGCACTGCTCGGGGCAGCGCCCCCGGCGGACGGCACCTCGGCGCGGGCGCCCCGGTCGGCGGTCCCCACGTCGGCGGCGCCCAGGGCCTCGATAAGTGCCTCGATCACCTGCTTGCAGTCGCCGGCGATGCCGACGTCGGGTCGGCGGACCTTACCCAGCTCGGCCGGGTCGATGTCGACGTGGACGATCTTGGCCTCGGGGGCGAAGGCGTCGATCTTGCCGGTGACCCGGTCGTCGAACCGAGCGCCGAGAGCGACGAGGAGGTCCGAGCGCTGCAGGGCCGTGACGGCGGTGAAGTTGCCGTGCATCCCGGGCATCCCGAGGCACTGGGGGTGCGAGTCGGGGAAGGCGCCCCGGGCCATGAGGGTGGTGACCACCGGGATGCCGGTCAGGTCGGCCAGGGCGCGGAGGGCCTCGGCCGCCCGCGCCTTGAGGATCCCGCCGCCGGCGTAGATGACCGGGCGGCGGGCGTCGCGGATGAGGGCCGCCGCCCGCTGCACGGCGGCGGGGTCGCCGACGGTCACCGGCCGGTAGCCGGGCAGGTCCACCGAATCGGGCCAGTACCACTCCATGCGGCCGTTGGCAACGTCCTTGGGCACGTCGATGAGGACGGGACCCGGGCGGCCAGTGGTGGCCACGTGGAACGCCTCGGCCACCACCTGGGGGAGGTCGGCGGGGTCCTTCACCAGCCAGTTGTGCTTGGTGATGCCCATGGTGACCCCGGTGATGTCGCACTCCTGGAAGGCGTCGCTCCCGATCGAGCTGGTGGCCACCTGGCCCGAGATCACCACGAGCGGCGTCGAGTCCATGTAGGCGTTGGACAGCGGGGTGACGATGTTGGTCGCTCCCGGCCCGCTCGTGACCATGGCCACCCCGGGTCGGCCGGTCACCATGGCGTAGCCCTCGGCCATGTGGCCGGCGCCCTGCTCGTGGCGGACCAGGACGTGGCGGATCGAGGAGTCGAGGATCGGGTCGTACACAGGCAGGATGGCCCCGCCGGGGAGGCCGAACATGACCTCCACTCCCTCCGTCTCGAGGCTCTTGATGAG
>JBOGGF010000323.1:0-3136 GCA_050743965.1 Acidimicrobiales bacterium | reverse complement strand
GGGTTCTGGCAGGCATACGAACAGATGTCCCCGGCGGCCCAGTCGCAGATGGTCGGCCCGGTGATGAACAAGCTCCGGGTGGTGCTCACCCGTCCGTTCGTGGCCGGGGTGTTGGGGTCGGCTGCCTCCAGCTTCGACCTCGGCAGAGATGTGCTCGAAGGCGGATTGCTGCTGGCCCGCATCCCCCAGGGGACGCTCGGGGAGGACTCCTGCCGGCTACTGGGTTCGTTCGTGGTGGCGAAGGTGTGGCAGACCGTCACCGCCCGCGCCCGCCACGGCCAGACCGCCCGCCGCGACGCCGCCCTGTACTTGGACGAGGCCCAGAACTTCCCGACCCTGCCGGGGTCGATCGGCGACATGCTGGCCGAGGCCCGCGGCTACCGCCTCTCGGTCGTCGCCGCCCACCAACACTTGGGTCAACTCCCGCGCGAGCTGCGCGACGCGCTGTCGGCCAACGCCCGGAACAAGGTGTTCTTCAACTGCTCCCCCGAAGACGCCCACGTCCTGGAACGCCACGTCGCACCAGAACTCAGCGAGCACGACCTGTCCCATCTCGGGGCGCATCAGGCCGCCGTGCGCCTGGTGGTGGACTGGGAAGAGGCCCCCGCCTTCACTCTCCGCACCGACCCTGCCCCCGCGGTGGCCGGGCACGGGGAAGCGATCCGGGCGGCGGCCCGGGAACGCTTCGGCCGTGACACCGGAGACCGGCGCGACGAGGACCTCCGGCGCCGGCTCGCCAGCCGGCGCGGCACCCACCGACACTCAGGTGGCGGTGACGTTTCGGTCGGCAGGTCGGATGGCAGACCGGCTGGCACATCGGGCGGCAGACCAGAGTTGCCGGGCTCGCCGTGGGCGAACCGGCAGCGTGCCGGCTACCCCGCCCCGGCAGGCGGTGACCCCGACTCCTGGAGTGATCTATGAGTTCCGCTACCGCTTCTGTTCGGCCGCCGGCCGCCGGCCAGTGGCCGTGCGGCCCCGGGCCGACCAAACCCACGTCGCATCTGTGGCTCGCCGGTTGACCCCGAGAGACCGGCTGGTGTGTCGGACCCTGTTCGACCATCGGGTGCTCACCACCGAGCAGGTGACCGACCTGTGCTTCGACAACCTGACCACCGCCCGCCATCGCCTCACCGCGCTCTACCAACTTCGGGTGCTGGACCGGTTCCGGCCGTTCCGCCCGGTCGGCTCCGACCCCCACCATTACCTGCTCGACACCTTGGGCGTCGAAGTGGTCGCCGCGGAGCGGGGCGTCGAGGTCCTGCGGCCTGGACTGCACCACGGCCGCGCCCTGGCCCTGGCCGACAGCCAGCGCCTCGCCCATCTCCTCGGGATCAACGGGCTGTTCTGTGCGTTCGCCCGTTGGGCCAGGGGAGTCGAGGAGGCCGAGCTGGTCGAGTGGTGGTCTGAGCGGCGCTGCGTCAGCGAGTGGGGGGGTCGTCCGCCCCGACGGGTTCGGCACTCTCCGACAGCGGACCCGGGTGGTCGAGTTCTTCGTGGAGCTCGACCGCGGCACCGAGACCCTCGCCCGGCTGGCCGACAAGCTCACCGGCTACGCCGAACTCGTCCGAGTCACCGGCTGGACCCCGCGCGTGTGCTTCTGGTTCCCCTCGGCGGGCCGGGAGGCTGAGGCCCGCCAGGTCCTCGCCCACCCTGAGGTCCCCGTCGCCACCGGCGCCGCCGGGCTGGGTGACGGGCCGGGCGGCGCGGTGTGGTTGCCGGTCCGTCAGATCGGTCCCCGCCGGCACCTCATCGACCTGGCCCCGGCCGGGAGGCGGTCCTGAACACGGCCAGCCAAGACCCAGCTGCTCCGACCCCCGGCGGCCACGAGCGCCGGCCACGTGCCGCCCAGGAACACCCGACCGCCCCAGCTGGCACAGGTGGCGGACCCCCGGCCTGTCTCCGACGACGGCCGGCCCAGGCGCCCGAACCCGGCCAGCTCGCCGGCTTCGCCCGAGCCCTGGTAGCACTGGCCGAGGAGACCCCTGGCGACCGGCTCGCACTCCTGGCACTGTCGAGGTCTGATCGACCCGCGGCTCGTCACATCACGGCCGGCAGCAAGAGGAAGGGAGGGCGATCGTGCGCTGCGTGATCTACCTGAGAGTCTCGACCCGCGAGCAGGCCGAGCACGGCGAGGGGGAGGAAGGCTTCTCCATTCCTGCCCAGCGCGAGGCCTGCGTCCGTCACATCCGCGACAAGGGCTGGGACTTGGTCGACGAGTACGCCGACCGAGGCGAGTCGGCGCGGAGCGCGGATCGGCCGCAGTTGAAGGAGATGCTGGCCCGCGTCGCCGAGGACGGCGACGTCGACGCGGTCGTGGTCCACAAGATCGACCGGCTCGCCCGCAACATGGAAGACCATGTCGCCATCCGCGCCCTGCTTCGCCGCCGGAGCGTGACGCTGGTGTCGGTCACCGAGAACCTCGAAGAGACCGCCTCGGGCCGCCTGATCGAGGGCATCCACGCCCTGATGGCTGAGTTCTACTCCGCCAACCTTGCTTCGGAGATCAAGAAGGGCATGAGCCAGAAGGCCAAGATGGGCGGCTGGCCGCACGCAGCGCCGCTCGGCTACACGAACGTCCGCGAGACCATCAGCGGCCGTCAGGTCGCCCACATCATCATCGACGCCGAACGCGCCCCGCACGTCACGGCTGCCTTCGAACTGTATGCGACCGGGGAATGGACCCTCGAACGCCTCGTCGCCGAACTCGACCATCGCGGGCTGCGCAACCGGGGCCGGCGAGACCGCGTCGTGCAGCCCATCGGCGTCTCCGCGTTGGCCAACATCCTCTCCAACAAGGCCTACGCAGGGATCGTCTCGTGGCAAGGGATCGACTACCCCGGTCTGCACCAGCCCCTCACCGACACCGCCACGTTCAACAAGGTCCAAGACCTCCTCGCAGCGCGGGCGGCTCGGGGGACGCGCGAGCGGCGCCACAACCACTACCTGAAGGGCACCTTGTTCTGCGGGGTGTGCGGACGGGGACTGTCGTTCCAGGTCTCGAAGGGCCGCTACGAGTACCTGTACTGCCTCGGGCAGAAGAACCGAAACCAACCGGCTGCCAAGAGCCCTACATGCCGGCCGGCGACCTCGAAGCCCAAGTCGAACAGCTCTACGAGAAGATCGAGCTGCCCAAGTC
>JBOGGF010000322.1:0-5314 GCA_050743965.1 Acidimicrobiales bacterium | reverse complement strand
TCCACTGCAACCTCGGTCTCAGTCTCGGCTGGGGATGCAGTCGGCGGGAACCCGACGACCGGTCGTACTGCAGGAGCTTCGGTGCTGCGTCCGTCACGAACTGTCTCGGCCACCGTGCGTTGCCTCGGACCGCGCTCCGGCGGCGCGCGGTGCCGGCGGAGTGCGGACAACCGGCCCACGGTGGCGCCGGCCACCGGACGTGCCGGCAACCGACTCGTAACCCCAGTGTAATGGGAAACCAGTACGTCGGGAAGGCGCCGGAGCACGGCTGCCGGCGGTGGCACGAGTGCCGCCGCCGGCTCGGCCGGCCGAAGCGGCGACCCGAGGACACGTGGGCCGGGGAGGATTCGAACCCCCGTAGGCTTTCGCCGACAGGTTTACAGCCTGTTTCCTTTGGCCACTCGGACACCGACCCTTGCGGGGTGCAGGATACCCCACCCGCGCTGCGGACCCGGGCACTGCTCCGGGCCGCGGCGGCGGCGCTCGGTAGGGTGTCGACATGCCCACTTTCGACATCGTCTCCCAGGTCGACATGCAAGAGGTGCGCAACGCGTTGGACCAGTCCAACCGGGAAGCGGCCACCCGCTTCGACTTCAAGGGCACCGATTCGAGCATCGAGCTCGGCGAAGACGACCTGGTGCTCCACTCGTCCACCGAGGACCGGCTCAAGGCCCTGCACCAGGTGCTCGACGAAAAACTGGTGAAGCGCCAGGTGTCGCTCAAGGCCTTCGACCCGGGCAAGGTCGAGCAGGCGACCAAGGGCACGGCCCGTCAGCGGATCGCCATCCGAGCCGGCATCACCCAGGAGAACGCCAAGAAACTCAACAAGTTCATCAAGGACCTTGGCCTCAAGGGCGTGAGCTCCCAGACGCAGGGCGACCAGCTGCGGGTCAGCGGGAAGAAGCGCGACGACCTCCAGGCCGTGATCACCGCCTGCAAGGACGAGGACTTCGGCATCCCCCTGCAGTTCGAGAACTTCCGCGACTGACCGGGAGGCTCAACCGCCGCACGGCCGCTCGCTGACGCCGGCCGACTCGAAGGTCGCCATCTCCGCCAGGACCTTGGCCGACGCCTGGAGGATGGGGAGGGCGAGGCAGGCGCCCGACCCTTCGCCGAGGCGCATGTCCAAGTCGAGCAACGGGTCGAGGCCCAGGTGCTCGAGCGCCGCAGCCGAGCCGGGCTCCGTCGACCGGTGCCCGGCGAAGAGATAGCCGGCCACGTCGGGGACCAACGCCGTGGCCACCACCGCAGCGGCGGCGGCGATGACGCCGTCGAGCACGACCGGAACACGGGCTGCGGCACCGCCGACGAGGTACCCGGCCAGGGCGGCGATCTCGAGGCCCCCCACCTCGGCCAGGATCTCTAGAGGCGGCCGGCCAGCCACCCGGGCGACGGCTTTGGCCACCACGACCACTTTGCCCGCCCACGCCTGGTCGTCGAGTCCCGTGCCGCGGCCGGTGACCTGCTCGGGCGAACGGCCGGTGCAGGCGGCGACGAGAGCAGCCGAAGGGGTCGTGTTGCCGATGCCCATGTCCCCCGTGAGCAGGCACCGAGTGCCGCCGGCGACCAGCTCGGCGGCGATGGCGGCCCCGACATCGAGGGCCTGGCAAGCCTCGTCCAACGTCATCGCCGGGCCGTCCGCCAGGTTGGCCGTGCCCGGCCGCACCTTGTGCACGAGGACACCGGGCGCCGGGGGGAGGTCCGTCGCCACCCCCACGTCGATAACCAAGACCCGCGCGCCGACGTGCCCCGCCAGCACGTTGACAGCCGCGCCGCCGGCGGCGAAGTTGGCCACCATCTGGGCCGTCACCTCCTGCGGCCACGGCGAGACGCCCTCGGCAAGCACGCCGTGGTCCCCGGCGAAGACCGCGACGGCCGCCGGCTCGGGCACGGGGGGCGGGCACCGCCTGGCCACCGCCGCCAGGCGGACTCCGGCGGACTCGAGTCGGCCCAGCGCGCCGGGTGGCTTGGTCAGGCGGTCGTGACGTGCCCCGGCAGCGGCGGCGGCCACGCCGTCCACCGGGACGACGAGCGCGGCCGCCTCATCGAATGCCGGCACTCTCGGCGGTGTCCTCGGCGTCGAGCCTGTCGATCTCTCCCAGGACCGAGGGCACGTGGAACAGGCGGTTGAACAGCATCAGCTTCAGCAACCAGAAGATGCCGAAGGAGACCACGTTGGCCAGCAGGACCACCGCCGTGCTCATCAGGTGGCCGAGGTGGAAGTCCTGGGTGATCTCGCGGGCGACAGTGGCACCGACCATCGAGAAGGCGATGCCGGCGGCGGCGGCGGTCCAGAAGGGGATCACCTCGCGCACCAGGTGCGAGCGCCCCGACTTCCCCCATGCCCAGTTGCGGTTGAGCCAGTAGGACGGGAAGGTGGCCACCCCGTTGGCGAAGAGGGTGCTCGGCACCTCGGTCCACAACCGGAGCACCCCGTACACGACGCCGAGGACCACGAACGACACGATGGTGGAGATGACCGACACCATCGTGTAGCGGAAGAGTTTGCGCCCCTCGGGGGTGTGGAGCCAAGCCCACAGGCGCGCCAGGCGGTCGATAAGGAGCTCGGCCATGGTCTTGTCACCTTAGCCTTTTGACCGGCCGGACGGCGGCTCGTCGAGCCGTCCGGCCGCCGCGACGTTGGCCAGCCAGAAGGCGCTCGGCTTGGGCCGGCGCTCGAAGGTCGTGCGATCCACCCCCACCAACCCGAACCTCGGGCCGTAGCCGAGGCTCCACTCGAAATTGTCGAGGAGGCTCCAGGCGAAGTAGCCGCGCACGTCGATCCCGTCGGCCAGGCAGCGCGCCACGCCGGCGAGGGCCTCGGCCAGGTACGCGACCCGCTGGCGGTCGTCGTCGGTCCCGATGCCGTTCTCGGTGACGAGCACGGGCAGCCCGCTCACCGCGGCGGCGCGGCGGACCGTGTGCTCGGCCACCTGGGGCCAGTGCTCGTACCCCATCTGGGTGACCGGAACGCCGTCGCCCGGTGGCAGCAGCCGGCCCCCCGGCCCGAACCGGAGCCGGGTGTAGCACTGCACGCCGACGAAGTCGTCGCCACCGGTCGCCCGCAGGAATGAGTCCTCGAGGAGCTCGCGCGCCTCGTCCCGCGCCTCCTCGCCGCCCTCCTCGGCCACCAGCTCGGCCATGGAGAGCGTGAGACCGACGGGGAACCGGCCCGGGCCCGCCCGCAGTGCCTCCACCGCCAGGCGGTGGGCGCGCACCGTGCGTTCGTTGACCGCCCGGTGACGGTCGGCGTCGCCCCGGATACCCGGCGGGAAGACGCCCAGGCGATAGCCCATGAGGGCGACGACGTTGGGCTCGTTGACGGTGCAAGCCCACCCCACCAGGTCGCCCAGGTGGGCCACCGCCCGCTCGACGTAGCCGGCGAAGCGCTCGGGGGCGTCCGCTGCCTCCCACCCACCGCGTGCCGACAGCCAGCGGGGCAGGGTGAAGTGGTGGAACGTCACCACCGGCTGGATGCCGCGGGCCCGGCAGGCGGCGCACAGGCGGCGGTAATGGTCGAGGGCGGCCAGCGACCACTCGCCCTCTGCCGGCTCGATCCTGGCCCATTCGAGGCTGAACCGGTAGGCGCCCAGCCCCAGCATGGCCACGAGGTCGACGTCCTCACGCCACCGGTGGAACGAGTCGCACGCGTCCCCGCTCGGCGCCACGCAGCCCGACGCCGGGTCGTGCTCCCACGCCCACCAGTCGGAGTTGAAGTTCCCTCCCTCGATCTGGTGGGCCGAGGTCGCCGTCCCCCACAGGAAGCCGGGCGGGAAGTCGGGCACGGCGGCAGGGTACCCGGGTTCGCCGCCGCGCACCCGGTCCTGCCAACATTGGCCGCGTGACCGAGCCCGAGGCGAGCGAACCAATGGACAGCGTGCGCGGCTCACGGCCGCCCTCGGAGATGGCGCGCACGTGAGCGAGTCCCTCGACTTTCTCGTGCACCTGCTCGACCTCGAGCCGATCGAGGTCAACATCTTCCGCGGCGTCCAGCCAGCCGAGGAGCGACAGCGGGTGTTCGGCGGCCAGGTGGCGGCGCAGGCACTCATGGCGGCCGGCCGCACCGTCGTCCACGGCCACGTCCACTCCCTGCACAGCTACTTCCTCCGCCCGGGAGATCCCCAGGTGCCGATCCTCTACGAGGTGGACCGGATCCGGGACGGCCGCTCCTTCACCACCCGGCGGGTCGTCGCCATCCAGCACGGCCGGGCGATCTTCAACCTGGCGGCTTCTTTCCACGACGATGAGGACGGGCCCGAGCACCAGTTCGCGATGGGCGAGGTAGCGGATCCCGAGACGGTGCCACCCCTCCAGGAGCGGCTGGCACCGCTACGCGACCAGCTCGGGGACTGGTTCACCCGCCCGCACCCCATCGACCAACGGCACCTCGGCCCGCTGCCGTGGGAGACGGCCGAGGCCACCGAGCCGTTCCAGCGCCTGTGGATCCGGGCAGACGGGCAATTGGAGGACGACCCTCTCCTGCACGCCTGCGTCGCCGCCTACGCCTCGGACCTCTCCCTGTTCGACACGATCCTGCGGGCCCACCCGGTCCGGTGGGACGACCCCAACTTCATGGGTGCCAGCCTCGACCACTGCATGTGGTTCCACCGCCCGTTCCGGGCCGACGAGTGGCTCCTCTACGACACCGACTCCCCCGTCGCGGTCGGCGCCCGGGGGCTCGCCCGGGGCTTCCTCTTCGACCGCTCGGGGCGCCTGGTCGTCTCGATGGTCCAGGAAGGGCTGGTCCGGGTCCTGCACTGACCGCCGCCGGTCCCGCGGCACTGCCGGCGGCGCCCGCGCAGGACGATGGGCGCTCAGCGCTCAGCGCTGGGCGATGGGCGCTCAGCGCTGGGCGATGGGCGCGTAGTCGCGAGGTTCGGGGCCGATGTAGATCTGGCGCGGCCGGGAGATCTTCGAGTCCTGGTCGAGCATCTCCCGCCAGTGCGAGAGCCAACCGGCGGTGCGGGGAATGGCGAAGAGCACGGGGAACATCTCGAGCGGGAAGCCCATCGCCTGGTAGATGAGCCCGGAGTAGAAGTCGACGTTGGGGTACAGCCGGCGGGAGACGAAGTACTCGTCGGCGAGGGCGATCTCCTCCAGCTTCAGGGCGATGTCGAGGAGGGGGCTCTTCCCGGTCACCTCGAAGACCTGGTCCGCCGTCCGCTTGATGATCTTGGCCCGAGGGTCGTAGTTCTTGTAGACGCGGTGGCCGAAGCCCTGGAGTCGGCCGTGGCCTTCCTTGACGGAGCGGACTAAGTCGGGCACGGCGTCGATGGACCCTATGGCCGTGAGCATCCGCACGACGGCCTCGTTG
>JBOGGF010000321.1:0-4951 GCA_050743965.1 Acidimicrobiales bacterium | reverse complement strand
GTCCCGGCGAGCCCGCGCTGTACGAGCAGGCGATCGAGGCGCGTCCGGGCGGCGGGGGTCATCGGGCGGTGGCGGTCATCGGGCGGTGGCGGTCATCGGATGGGGCCCGCGCCTACCCGGTCCGGGCATGCGCGCCGCGCTCCGGGGCGGACAGTGCCGCTACCCGGCCGCCCTCGGTGCTCTCGACGCCCTCTTCGCCGGCGCCTTCTTGGCTGCGGCCTTGGTGGCCGCCGACTTCTTCGCCGGCGACTTCTTCGCCGCCGACTTCTTGGTCGCGGCCTTGGTGCCCGGCGCCTTCTTCGCTGCGGCCTTGGTGGCCGCCGACTTCTTCGCGGCCGACTTCTTCGCCGGCGCCTTCTTTCCTGGCGCCGGCGTGGCCGCCGACGGCCCGGCGGGCGCCACGGCGTCGGGCACCCTCGGCCTCGGCTCGGCCGGACCCGGACGACGCGACCGCGACCGGTAGGCGCCCGCAGCGGTAGCGGCGGCGTCGCTCGCCATCCGCCCGATGTCGGCCGACCGGCGGAGGACGTCGGCCACCTGCCGCGCCAGGTCCTCGGGCTCGATGCCGAGCGCCCCCAGCTGGTTCTCCACCTCCGAGCGCACCAGGTCGATCAGCTCCTCGCTGGCCTTGCGGCTGCGCTCGACAAGATCGTCGATCCAGTGCTGCGCCTGGTCGCGCTGGATCCCCCCGGCGCTCACCAGGTCCCGGACGATCTCCTCGGCCCGGGCCCGGGTGATCTGGCGCAGTGCGGCGCCCGCCTCGAGGTACCTGCGGAAAGTGTCGTTCGAGGACATAGCCCCAGGCTAACGCCGTGCCGCTCCCCTCCGCACGGGCCAGGACGTACTTTCTCGTGCACGCCGGGCTCGGCCTCTCGCGCCGCCGGCGCGTCGCGTTCGGGGGTCGGCTCAGGAACTTCCGTCGGGGACCAGTGCCGCCAGGTCGTCGGCGAGGAAGTCGGGCAGTGGGTCGGGCAGCGGAGCCTCCGGCCGCGTCACCCCCGAGAGGACGAGCGCGAACGGGGCCCGCAGCCGCCGGGCCAGCAGGCCGTCGGTCGTGGTGCGGTCGCCCACCACCACCGCGACCTCGCCGACCCGGTCGGTGATCAGCTGGGCGAGGGGCTGGTGGGGCTTGCCCGCCACCTGTGGCTCGACGCCGGTGGCCGTCGACACCGCGGCCAGGAGCGACCCGGCGCCCGGCAGCGGTCCCGCTGGCGTCGGCAACGTCGGGTCGGCATTGGTCCCGATGAGCCGCGCCCCGTCGAGGACCGCCGTGGTGGCCCGGGCAAGCCGATCGAAGTCGAACCGCCGGGTCCACCCGACGATCACCGCGTCGGCCGGGCCGTCGTCGACCACCCTGACCCCGCGCGCCGTGAGGGCCTCGGCGACCCCGTCGTCCGCCAGGGTGAGCACCGAGGAGCCCGGGTCCACCAGCGTCGCCGCGGCCTGGGCGGAATTGACCACGTCGTCGGCGGTCGTACCGACACCGCACCGCTCGAGGCGGGCCACGACCTCCGCCGTGGTCGGTGACGAATTGTTCGTGGCGAACAGCACCCGCACGCCGGAGCGGCGGAGCCGCTCGACGGCCGGGCCGGCGCCGCGGATCGGCTCGCCGGTCAGCCACACCACGCCGTCCAGGTCCAGCACCCAGGTGCTCCCCTGGCGCTGCTCGGGTACCGGTGCCGACGCTCGCTGCCGGTTTCGGGTCATCGTCGGTGCTCGCTTTCGTCGCCTGCCTGCACCGGCGTGCAAGCCGGGTGCAGCCCGCGGGCAGGCTACCGTGGCGCGCCGTGGCCGCCGTGGTCTTCGGGGGGGTGACCAAGCGGTTCGGCGACACCGTCGCCGTGGATCGCCTCGACCTCGCTGCGGCCGACGGTGAGCTGCTCGTCCTCCTCGGACCGTCGGGCTGCGGCAAGACGACGGTGCTGCGCATGGTGGCCGGGCTCGAGGCGGTCGACGACGGCACCGTCTCGATCGGCGGCACCGTAGTCAACGACGTCGAGCCCAAGGACCGGGACGTGGCCATGGTGTTCCAGAGCTACGCCCTCTACCCGCACCTCACCGTGGCCCGGAACATCGAGTTCCCCTTGCGCCAGCGCCGCATGGAGGCCGCCGAGCGCCACCGGCGGGTCGCCGACGCGGCGGCCAGCCTCGACCTCGCCGACCTCCTCGGTCGCAAGCCGGGCCAGCTCTCGGGCGGACAGCGCCAGCGGGTCGCCCTGGCCCGTGCCATCGTCCGGAGCCCGCAGGCGTTCCTCATGGACGAGCCGCTGTCCAATCTCGACGCCGCGCTGCGGGTACGGACCCGGGCCGACATCGTGGCGCTGCAGGCTCGGCTCTCGACCACGATGCTCTACGTCACCCACGACCAGGTCGAGGCCATGACGATGGGGCACCGCATCGCCGTGCTCCAGTCCGGGGTGCTCCAGCAGGTCGACGCCCCCCAGGACCTCTACGACCGGCCGGCCAACACGTTCGTCGCCGGCTTCGTCGGCAGCCCCGGCATGAACCTCGTCCCCGGTACCTCCGTCACCGGTGGGCCCGCGGCGGGCGGCGAGGACGAGGTGGCGGTCGAGGTCCCCGGCGGCCAGGTGGCCCTGCGCGGCGCGGCCGCCCTCCTCGCCCGCCGGGCCCCCACGGTCGTCCTCGGCGTCCGGCCCGAGCACCTGGCCCTGTCGCCGCACGGATCGGTGGCGGCGCGTGTCCTCATCGTCGAGCTGCTCGGCGCCGAGGTGCAGGTGGTCTGCTCCCTGGCGGACGGGACCAACGTGGTCGTGCGCCAGGATGCCGCTCGCGGCCGGCCCCGCAACGGCGAGGCGGTCCGCCTGGCCGTGGCCGACGGCGCCGTGCACCTGTTCGACGCCGTGACCGGCGACCGACTGGACCTCGCGGCACGACGACCTCGCGTCACGACGCGATGACGCGATGGCGCCATGACGCGATGACCGCACCCACGACCATCCGACCCGTGACCCGCCGCTCGCGCCGCGTGCGCGAGGCGGCCCTCGGCTACCTGCTCCTCGCCCCGGCGCTGGCGGTGTTCGGCGCCTTCATCTTCTATCCCTTCGTCGAGAACTTCCGCCTCGCCCTGTACCAGACCCCGCCGTTCCCCGGCCTGCCCCGCCGCTACGTCGGTCTGCACCAGGTGGGCCAGGTGCTCACCTCGAGCGGCTTCCTCCAGAGCCTGGTGTCGACCCTCGTGCTCGTGGCCCTCGTGGTGCCGATCGGCCTGCTGCTCGGGCTCCTGCTGGCGGTCGCCGCCCACCGCCAGCTCCGCGGCATGGCCGTCTACCGGGTGATCTTCTCCTCGACCGTGGTGACGTCGGTGGCCGTGTCGGCCCTCGTCTTCGGCGCCCTCATGAACCCGGTGGTGGGGCTGCTGCCCTGGCTCGGCATCGACCCCAAGCCACCCATCCTCGACAACCCGACGTGGGCGCTGCCGGCGGTGGCCCTCATGGCGGTGTGGCAGTTCGTCGGGCTCGCCTTCGTCGTCATGTCCGCTGGCCTCAGCTCCATCCCCGAGGAGGTGGTCGAGGCGGCGCGCGTCGACGGCGCGTCCGACTGGACCGTGTTCTGGCGGGTCACGGTGCCGCTCCTCTCCCCCACCCTGTTCTTCGGCGTCGTGGTGGCGACCATCTACGCCTTCCAGACCTTCGGGCAGATCGACATCCTGATCGGCCCGGCCAACGCTCCCTTCCTCCACGTGAACGTGCTCGTGTACGACGTGCTGTCCACCCTCCAGGTCAACCGGACACCGGGCGGCGCGGCGGTGCTCTCGATCGCCCTGTTCCTCGTGACCCTGGGCTTCACCAGCCTCCAGCTCCGCTTCATCGAGCGGCGGGTGCACTATGCCCGGTGACCAGGTCGCCGCCGGGACGATCTCGCCGGGGCCCCCCGGACCTCCGGCACCCCCGGTGGCTCCCACCGGGGGCGCCGCCCCACCGCCGGGCCGGGCCCGGGCGTCCGCCGTCCACCGCCGGCGCGTCGCCCGCCTCGCCATCCGCTACGTGCTGCTGACGCTCGGGGCGCTTCTCGTGCTGCTGCCCGTCTACCTGACGGTCGTCGACTCGCTGCTGGCCCCGGGCCAGCTGGCCCACCGGCCGCCGCAGTTCTTCCCGACCACGCCGCAGTGGCACACCTATTCGACTGCGTGGGCGACCGGGCACCTCGGCATCTACCTGCGCAACTCGGCCGTCCAGACGGCGATCATCGTCGCCGGCCAACTCGTCACCTCGGTGCTCGCCGCCTACGCGTTCGCCTTCTTGCGCTTTCCCCTCCGCCGCGCCCTCTTCCTCGTCATCCTGGCCACCCTCATGGTGCCGTTCGAGGTGACGGTGGTGACCAATGTCGACACCGTCACCTCCCTCGGTTGGTACAACACGTTCGCCGGGCTGACGGTGCCGTTCCTCGCCACCGGCTTCGGCACCTTCCTCCTGCGCCAGGCCTTCTTGCAGATCCCCCGGGACCTCCAGGAGGCTGCCGCCCTCGACGGCTACGGCCACTGGCGGTTCCTGGCCCGCGTGGCCGTCCCGCTCGCCCGGCCCTCCCTCGCCGCGCTGGCCGTCTTCTCCTTCCTCTCGGCGTGGAACCAGTACCTGTGGCCGCTCCTCGTCACCGGTGACGACAACAGCATCCGCACGGTGCAGATCGGGCTCAAGCTCCTGCGCGGCAGCCAGCTGCAGTCGGTCGACGTGAGCCTGGCAGGGACGATCATCGCCGTGGCGCCGCTCTTCGTCCTCCTGGTCGTCTTCCAGAAGCAGCTCGTCCGGAGCCTCACCGCCGGTGCGGTCAAGTGACGGGGTTGGCACCGGAGGCTGGCGTCGCGCCGGTCCCGGATGCGCTCCCCGGCGCCGGCGGGAGGTGGCAGGCTGGCGCCATGGCTGAGACCCGGACCCCTCCTGCCCTTGGCGCCCGGGGTGCGCGGCACCGGCCGACGGCGGCCCGCCGGCGCCGC
>JBOGGF010000320.1:0-5564 GCA_050743965.1 Acidimicrobiales bacterium | reverse complement strand
GGTCGTAGCCAACCCGGCCGCGGCGCCGGGAGCGCCAGCGGCAACCACCCCGACCACGCCCGCCCCGACCTCGACACCCGCGCCGGTCCTGGCTGCCCCCGCTACGCTCACGTTGGTCCCCGCACCGGCGACCGGCGAACGGCCGGCCGCGGCCGGGGAGGCGACAACCGCTCCCCCGCCACCCGTGCTGGACGGCGCGCTGCTCGAGGTGCTCCGGGCAGCCGGCGCCCCCGAGTCGCTGCTCGGCCGGGTGCAGGGGACGGACCGCGGTCGACCCACGCTCGAAGGGGCCTTGGCCGTGATGACCGAGGCCCCGCCGCTCCCGGGGGTGGCCGGCGCCCTGGTGGCAGTGGTGGGCGACGCCCGTCTCGCCCGCTCGGTGACCCGGGCCGTGGCGTCGGCCGTCGGCTGCCCGGCCGACCAGGTCGCCGTGGCGGCCCGCAGCGCCGGTGCCCGCAACCACGCACCGGGCCTCCGGGTCACCACCTCCGAGCAGGCGGCAGCCCTGGCGCCCGGCTGGCGCCGGGGCAAGGTAGCCGTCGTGACGGTCCACGCGCCGCCGGTCGGCGCCGACCAGCAGTGGACGCGCGACGTCCTGGCGGCGCTCCAGCCTTCGTGCGTGTGGGCCCTTGCCAGCGCCACTACCAAGCCCGACGACGTGCGCCGGTTCACCGAGGACATCGGGGGCGCCGACGCCCTGGCACTCACCGACGTGGCGTTGACCGGCACCCCGGCCGCCGTGCTGTCGGCGGGCGTCCCGGTGGCGCGGCTCGACGAAGAGCCGGCGACGCCGGCCCGGTGGGCTGCCGTCGTGGCGGACCTCGTCGCGAGGCGCTGAAGCGATGGGGGTCCGGCGTCCTGAGCTTGTGGTGGCGGGGGCCATCGTCCTCTGCCTGCCATTTCTACCGTCGGTGCTGGACGGCGGGCTGAGCCTCGCCAGCGCCCTCGTCCGCTTCGCCCTGGCGGTCACCCTGTGCTGGGCGGCCGGCGCCGTCATCGAACGGGTCCTCGACACGTACTCCCGCCAGGCGCGCCAGGCGGAGATCCGCCGCGCCGTCGAGGAGGCGCGGGCCCGGTTCGGCGCTCCCGGGCCGCAGGACGGCCTGCCGACCCAACCGGGCCACGTGGCGCCACCGGACTGAGCCGGGGCACCGGCCCGGCTACGGTTGAGGCCCACCGGCGGACAGCGGACGTCCGGCGGCCCGGGAGGGGGCTCACATGCTGGTGCTCAACCGGCGCCCAGGGGAGTCGATCATCATCGAGCACGGGATCAACCTGACCGTGCTCTCCGTCACGGACCGCAAGGTCTGGCTCTGCATCGAGGCGCCCGGCGTCGAGCCACCTGTGCGCGTCTCCGCCAGTGCTGTCTCCGACGACGCAGCGAGGCTCGAGGTCGGCGCGCCCACCGCCATCACCATGGACGGCGACCGCATCGCCGTCGCGGTGGGGGGCGAGGGCCATCCGGCCCTTTCGGCCCAGGCGACCTTCTCCTTGAACCGTTCCGTCGGACAGTCCGTGACCGTCGGCGACGGGCTGGTGGTGGGGATCGGGTCGGTGGCCAAGGGCAATCCGTGCGTCACCCTCGAGGGGCCGAAAATCGGGACGGGCCTGCGGATCACCCTCATCCGCCCCGCCGGGAGCTACGTGCGCATCGGCGTGGAGGCACCGGATCGGCGCGTGTACCGCAAGGAGCTGTGGGACGACATGGTGGCGGCCAACAAGGCGGCGGCGGGCGAGGACGACGACCTGTCGTCCCTCCTGAGCCGGAGGGCGTCCCCGACGACGCGCAAGACGTCCGCCTGAGACGGCTCCCGGCGGCTCAGCGCGGCCGGGCGGTGCCGGCGTCGACCGGCACCATGACGCCGTAGTCCGAGTCCTGGAGGACGACCTGCGCCGCGACCTGCGTGCGACGGTTGATCACCAGGGGCCCCATCAGGTTGGCCATCGGCGACGGGACGCCGTGCCGGCGCACGATGGCGAGGACCGCCACGTCGTCGGCGTGCTCGAGCCCGAGGAGCCGGCGGTCCGCGCTGGGGATCTCGATGACGTAGTCGGAGAAGACGGCCCCCGGTGGGACCACGACGAACCGAACGTCGGGCTCGTCCAGCGACACCAGGGCCGCGTACGGCTCGTACTGGGCCCCGAGCGACCGCAGGCCGTAGCGGGCCGACTGCTCGAAGCCGATGAGCGGCCGGGCGAAATGCAGCACGACCTCCCCCGGCCCGGCGGCCGAGGCCACCTCCGTGGCTTCGAACGACGGCGCTTCGGCGAGCATGTCAGTCACCTTTCCTCACAGGTAGTTCACCAACGAGTCGGTCTTGAGCTGGGACGTGATGTACAGCGCTGCCTGGTACGACGTCTGCTGCATCTGCAGGTTGGTCAGCGCCTGGGCCAGGTTGACGTCCTGTGCGTTGCCCAGCTCCTGCTGCAAGGCTGTGGCCGACGCGGTCGCCTGGTTGGCGAAGCCCTGCATGGCCTGCTGATCCGCGCCGAGCTGGCCCGCCTTTGAGCGGACGCTGGCCATGGCGCTCTGCAGGTTGCCGAGCTCTGTCGTGGCCGCCTTCTGGAGCGACGCTGTGGTCCCCGTCTTCAGGTCTGTCAGGATCCGGGAGAGGACACCGGTGGCGCCGAGCAACCCTGTCGGGCCCGAGCCGAAGATCGACGGGCCGGTGACCGATACCGCGACGCGGGCGCCCGGGGCGACCGTCCTCGTGGGCGGGTTGGCCCCGCCGACGTATGTGCCGGTGCTGTTGTAGGCCTGGGCCGGTGTACCCGTCCCCGAGAAGATGGCCTGGCCGGCGTACTGGGTGTTGGCCAGGTTCCGGAGCTGGTGGATGGCGCCTGTCACGACATTGGTCAGCCCGGCGACCGCCGAGGCGTTCCCCGACGTCTGGTCTCCGGTGATGCTCTGGACGGCGCTCTCGACCTGGTTCAGCACGTCGAGGGCCGAACCGACGGTCGAGCTCGCCAGGCTGAGCCAGCTGAGGCCGTCCTGGGCATTTGTGGCGTACTGGTTGGCCCGGGTGACGCCGGACTGCAGCTGGAGGATGTTGGCGGCCTGGGCCGGGTTGTCCGACGGCAGGTTCACGGCCCGGCCGGTCGCGACCTGGTTCTCGATCTTCGCCAGCGCCGACTGGTCGGCCGTCAAGTTCGAGATCATCGATGTGGCGAGCACGTTGGGCGTGACGACCACGGGGACCGAGGTGCTGATGCCGCTCACGTCACACCGCCTGCAGGAGCGACTGGAGGGTGGCGTCGACCGTGCTGATCAGCTTGGCCGAGGCCTGGTAGTTCTGCTGGTAGCCGAGCAGGTCCGTCAGCTCCTGGTCGATGTTCACGCCGGTCACGGCCTGGAGCGCCTGCTGGGCTTGGCTGGCGACCGATGTCTGCGCCTGCAGCTGGTTGTCGATGCTCTGAGTCTCGGCGCCGACGTTCTGGACCATCGTCTGGTAGGCGGCGTCCGGTGCGCCGGCGGAGGTGCCGAGCTCGGCCATGGACTGCGCGTTCGCGCCGTTGTTGGCCGCTGTCGTCGGTGTGGCTGTGGCCGACGCGGCGATGAGCTGCGGGTCGGCCACGATCGCCGAGTTGACCGAGATCCCTGTGGCGCCGTTGCCGACGAAGAGCGGGCTTGTGCCCCCCGACGCTCCGGTGCCGGTGTAGCCGGCCGCCAGCTGGTTGTTGACGGTGGCCTTCAGGTCGTTGGCCACCGCGTCGAGCTGGCCGCGGTACTGGGGGATGTAGTGGTTCACCGCCGAGAGCAGCCCGGCGATCGACCCGCTTGTCACCGGGACGGGCACCTTGCCCGGTGCGGCGACGACGACGGTGCTGCCGGCTGTCGTCCCGACGGACAGGGCGCTCACGGTGGTGCCCTGCACCACCGTGACGCCGTTGATCGACACCATTGCCGTGCCGTCTGTCTGCGTGCGGACGTTGACCCCGGCGAGCTGCGACAGTGTCGAGATCACCGAGCGCAGCTGGTCCTCGAGCTGGTTCGGATTGCCGCCGCCCCCCTTGGTGGTGACGATCGACTGGTTGAGCGACGCCGCCTGTGTGAGCAAGGTGTTGACCTGCGCCACCTGCTCCCCCAGCTGCTTGCTCGAGTTGGCCGAGATCTGCGAGAGCTGTGTCGATGCCTCGTTCAGGCTCACCGCCAGGCTCTGGGCCTTGTCGACGATCTGGGTGCGAGGGGCGAGCGACGCCGGGCTCTGGGCCACGGCATCCCAGCTCGACCAGAACGTCGCCAGCTGACCGGAGATGCCGGCGCTTGAGGTCGCCGACGCGCCGCTCGCCGACGACGTCGCCGGCTGCGTGGCGAGGGGGAAGACGTTCTCCACCGCGCTCAGGGTCTGCTGGAGCGAGGAAAGGTTGGCGAGCGCCCCCTGTGCCTGCCAGCTGTTGGCCGACAGGAGCGCGCTGGTGGCCTGGGCCACCGTGGTGACGGCGACGCCGCTGCCGATCCCGAGTGTGCCGCCCCCGGGCAGGGCGACCATCTGGGCCGACTCGCGCACGTACCCCGGCGTCTGGGTGTTGGCGACGTTCTCCGACGTCGCGTCGATGGCCGTGCGGTTGGCGTTGAGGGAGCTCACCCCGATGCTGAGCGCTTGTGTCACCGTCAGGCCCTCGCGTTCAGGAGGCCGACGCTCCCCGTTGCCGGGGCGGCGTTGCCCGTGGCGTCGTACCCGGTCGGGACGTCGGCGCCGAGGAACTGGAGGGCGGACGTCGTGGCGGCGTGGCCGCGGGTCAGCAGCTGCCGGTTGGTCCGGCTCAGCTGGGCCACCCGGTCGATCGACCGCTGGAGGTCCTCCCGGTGCTGACCGAAGATGTAGCCCCAAGGCTCCGGGGCGGCGTCGGCCACCTCGCGGACCGTGGACTCGGGCGACAGACCGAGCGCCACCGCTCCCTGGGCCAGGGCGGCACGGAGCGCCCGGTCGGTGTCGTGCACGCGATGGACGGCCCGCTCCAGCTCACCCGTGGTCTCGTTGAGCCACTGGTGGCGGCCGCCCGACAGGACGATCTCCTGCACCTCGAACTTGAAGCAGAGGTGGCGGAGCGCCGACAACTGCTCGTCGAGGCACCGGGCCAGCCGTTCGAGTGCACCGCGTGTCACCGGTTCCACACCTCCTGGATCGGCAGGATCGACCTGCGGATGAAGCGATTTGTCACTGCAGCACGAAGCTGGTGAAGTACACGGCGCTCACCTGCGGCGCGGCACCGTCCACTGGCCCGAGCACCTGCTGGAACGATGCCAGCAGCTGCTGTTGCAGCGCGCTGCGCCCCGTGGGGGCGAGGAGCCCCGTGTACGTCTGGTCCCCCAGGTCGGCGATGGCAGCGTTGCGCAGTTGCGGCTGGTCGGTCGAGATCGTCTTCGACTCGGCCACCTTGGTGAGCTGCAGGTCGATGCCCACCTGGACCAGATGGCCGTCGGAGGTGTTGACGGTCAGGGTCCCGAGCGAGCTCACCTTGCCCGCCGGCACCGGCTGCCCGGGCTTGTAGACGACTTTGTGCGAGCGGCCCTTGACCATGTAGCCGGCTCCGAGGAGCAGCAGGACCGCCACCAGGATCAG
>JBOGGF010000319.1:0-4003 GCA_050743965.1 Acidimicrobiales bacterium | reverse complement strand
AGCGGAAGGCCGCACAACCAAGGAGATCATGCGGTCGCTCAAGCGCTACATCACCCGGCAGCTATTCCGCACACTCGCCGCCGCGCACCCTATTCCCTGCACTTGACAGATATAGAAGCATCCTGGGTTTGGTGGAGGCTCGCTGGCTTTGATTGCTCAGGCCGCATTGGGCTGAGGTCTGTGACAGTAGTCGGCCTCAACTTCGGCTGGCGTGCGATCGCCCAGCTCTCCGTGCAGCCGTTCCTCGTTGAACCACGACACCCACCCGCAGGTGGCGATCTCGAGGTCGTCCAGTCCCTTCCAGGGACCGCCGTTTTTGGCCAGAGCAGCCGGATTGCGGTAGAGCTCGGCTTTGTAGAGAGCGTTGATCGCCTCGGCCATGGCGTTATCCCACGCCGTCAACTACGCCTGAACCCGACGGAGGGCAACGGTCTGTGTGGGTGACGCACCCGTTCCACCCGTGGTCCGGCCAGAGGTTCGAATTCGTTTCTATTCGGCACACCTGGAAGCAACACCGAGTGTTCTTCCTCCTGGACGACGGGACACAAACCTCGCTGCCCATAGCCTGGACCGATCTGGCCGAGCCTGATGCCTTCGTGAACGCGGCGGCGGGTCGGAGCACCGTCCGACCCCAGGACCTCCTTGCCCTGGCCGAGTTGATCGACGGGCTCCGTCCACCGGCCCGCCGGCGCAAGCGTGTAAGGCAAACTTCGCCGCATGTATAAGGACGATTGTGCCGCCTTCATATCGGCCTGCTTTATCAGGACCGCCCGGAATAGCATGTGGTAAGGGGTAATTGTCCAACGCCGCTTGACAACCCGGAATAGTAAGGCATAATGATACTTACACGATTGTGATTTGGGAGGCGATGTGGCACGACGGCGTGAGGATCCCAAGGTCGAGGCGCTCCGGGCGGAGCGCAGCTTGAACCCCCGACCCGAGGTGGTACACGACGGGGCGTTCGCCGCTTCTGAGTTCCTCGACGCCCGTGACGTGGTCCAGGTCAAATACGAGATGGTCCGCCGGGTGCGGCTCGAAGGCGATGCCGTGACCCACTCGGCCGCCGCGTTCGGGTTCTCACGCCCCTCGTTCTATGAGGCGGCCGCAGCCATCGACACCGGCGGGCTAGCTGCCCTGGTGCCTGCTCGTCCCGGTCCGCGCCGGGCCCACAAACTGAGTGGCGAGGTCGTGACCTATATTCGCTCGCGGCTCGAAGCCGAGCCGTCGTTGCGCTCGGCCGACCTGGTCTCGATCATCGAGGAGCGCTTCGGCATCTCGGTGCACCCGCGCTCGGTCGAGCGCGCCCTGGCCCGGCCTTCCCGGCCCAAAAGTGGCGGGCAGTGATGAAGTCCCCGATGCCACTGCGGAAATCGAACGCTATGAGGCTCTCCGTCGCCAGGCTCTGGGAGGCGAGGCGTCTGGTTGGAGACTTGGTCTTGCCGTCCTCGAGCGCCAAGGAGTCGCGGCCTGGTTGCGGGCCTGGCGGAGCACCACTCCAGCGCCGGTGGTGCGCCCGCGCCTCGGTGCTCCTGTTGGAGGAGACGAGCTCGTCGGGGCACTGGCCAGCATGGCATTGGCCTGCATCGCCAAGGGGTGAGAGCCGATGAGCACCGAGAGCGCAATCAAGGTCAGCGCCGCCCACCTCGCCCGCACGGCGTATCTCTATGTGCGACAGAGCACTCTGCGCCAGGTCATGGAGAACACCGAGTCGACCCAACGCCAGTATGCATTGCGCCAGCGGGCCGTGGCCCTCGGTTGGCCGACCGAGTCGATCGTGACCATCGACACCGACCAGGGCCAGTCGGGCGCGTCGTCGGCCGACCGCGAGGGGTTCCAGCATCTGGTGGCCGAAGTGGGTCTCGGCCGGGCCGGCATCGTGTTGGGCCTGGAAGTCTCCCGCCTGGCCCGCAACAGTGCGGACTGGCACCGGCTGCTCGAGATCTGCGCGCTCTCCGACACCCTCATCTGTGACGAGGACGGCCTCTACAACCCGGCCGACTTCAACGACCGGCTCCTCTTGGGATTAAAAGGAACGATGAGCGAGGCCGAGTTGCACTTCATCCGGGCTCGCCTGCGCGGCGGTCAGCTCTCCAAGGCCCGCCGCGGTGAGCTGCCCTTGTTGTTGCCGATCGGGTTGGTCTATGACCCGGCGGGCAAGGTGGTGCTCGACCCCGACACGGGCGTGCAGCAGGCGCTGCACCACTTGTTCGCCACTTTCGCCCGAACGGGGTCGGCTCGGGCCACTGTGCAGGCGTTTCGAGATGAGGGCCTGTCCTTTCCAGCGAGAGTGCGCACCGGTGCCCACAAAGGCGAACTGACCTGGATGCCGTTGCGGCACTGGCGCGTGCTGCGCACTCTGCACAATCCTCGCTATGCGGGAGCGTTCGTCTATGGCAGGCTCCGCACTCACAAGAATATGGATGGCAAGTTGCGGACCGAGAAGGTGCCCCGAGAGGACTGGACCGCCCTCATCCACGACGCCCATCCCAGCTACATCACCTGGGAGCAATTCGAGCTTAATCAAGAGGCATTGGCCGCCAACGCCGCCGCCCATGCCCGTGAGGGTGACCGTGGTCCGGCTCGTGAAGGACCCGCCCTCCTCCAGGGGTTGGCTGTCTGCGGTCGCTGCGGTCGCCGCATGACCATCGGCTATCACCGCCGCCACGGCACAGAAGTACCCGACTACCGCTGCATGGGCCAAGCCATCCAGACCGGTTCGGCATCGTGTCACCGCGTGCCCGGTGGCACCATCGACCCGGCCATAAGTCAGCTCCTCTTGGACAGCATCACGCCCGTGGCACTCGACGTCGCCCTCAGCGTGCAAGCCGAACTCGAAGCACGCGCCGACGAAGCCGACGCCCTGCGGGCCAGTTATGTCGAACGCGCCCGTCATCGGGCCGAGTCGGCACGGCGTCGCTATCTGGCGGTCGATCCCGACAACCGGTTGGTGGCCGACAGCCTCGAGGCCGACTGGAACGACGCGCTGCGCCAGTTGAATGAAACCGAGGCGGACTACCAGCGGGCCAGCGCGGCGTCGGAGGCGACTCTCAGCGAAGAGCACAAAGCACGGGTCCGTACCTTGGCCACCGACTTCCCCCGGCTGTGGTCAAACCCCGCCACTCCCGTGCGCGAACGCAAACGGATCGCCCGACTGCTCATCGAAGACGTCACCATTCTCAAGGACGACCAGATCCACCTCCACGTCCGCTTCCGCGGTGGAGCGACCACCAGCCTCGAGGTTCCCATCCCGCTCGGGGGCGGGCAGGCACGTCAGACCGACCCCGACACCCTGGCCACGCTCGATCGCCTTCTCGACACCCACACCGATGCCCAAGCGGCCGCGGCCCTCAACGCGGACGGGCATCGTTCGGGGACCGGTCAACTATTTACCCCTTCCATCGTGTTGCACCTACGCCGCTCCAACGGTCTGCCCAGCCATCTCGACCGGCTCCGGGCACAAGGCCTTCTCACAATCGGAGAAGTGGCCGAGCGTCTCGGTGTGAGCGCGTCCACTATCAAGGCCTGGCACCGCGCCGGCCTGCTCGTCTCGCATCAGGCCAACGACAAGAACATCGCGCTTTTCGAGCCGCCCACGCCCGGCGACCCGGCCCTGGTCAAGCGCATGGGGAGCAGCCTGACCAAGCGAGTTCTTATCCAACCATCGACAGGAGGTGCAGTATGAAACCAACGCCTTATCGAAACTGTCCCCGACGGTGCCAATTGACGGAGCCGCCCCGATGTCGTCAAGCCGTTCGGTGTGGGCAATGCAAGTGTATTGACTTCCAGCATCGCTGTGACAGATGACCCCGTCGATGTCGGTCTTCCGGCGGGTCCACGCGGCCATGTTCAGCGCGTCGATGACGAGGGCAGCGGTCATAGACCGGGCGGCCTTCCAGCCGACGATGCGGCGGGAGAACACGTCGAGGACGAAGGCCACGTAGACGAGGCCTGACCACGTCGAGCAATAGGTAAAGTCGCAGACCCAGAGAGCGTCGGGCCGGGA
>JBOGGF010000318.1:0-1765 GCA_050743965.1 Acidimicrobiales bacterium | reverse complement strand
GCCCTGGTGTTGCGCCTGGCCCTCGCCGACGGACGGGTGCGGGGGGTGGCGACCGTCGCCGGTCCGGCCGACCTGGCGGCATGGGTCGCCGGCACCGACCGGGTCCTCGCCCGATGCCGGCGCAGCGCCGTGATCTCGGCGCCCGACTTCCCCCCCGACGAGACGGCCTGGGCGGCCGAGCTGGTGGCGCTCGCCCCCCTCGACGCCGCTGCCCGGCTGGGCGAGCGGCCCTTGCTGGTCGTCCACGGCTCCGACGACGGGGAAGTCCCCGCCGCGGCCGCCCAGGCGTTGGTCGACGCCGCGGCGCCCCATGGCCCGGTGGACCTCCGGATCGTGCCGGGGGCCGGCCACTGGCTGCGGGCGGACCCCCGGGTGGTGGCGACGCTGATCGGCTGGATCGAGCGCCGCCGCTGACCACAGGGCCTGCCAGCCCGCGCCGCCCGCGCGGCCGGGCGCCCGACGCCTTCCCGAGCCCTTTCTCGCGCGCTACCCGGCCTCCCCCTCACTCACTTCCTCGGTGACCGCCACCTCGGTGGTGATGGCGATGCACCCGCTGATCGAGCGGGCGACGGGGCAGTGCTCGGCGTGGAAGCCGTGCACCCGCTCGATCACCGCCCTGTCCGCGCCCGGGTCGACCTGGAGCCGGTACCGCACGTGGATCCGCTTGATCACGAGCGTGCCGCCGTCCAGCTCGATCTCGCCGGTTGCCGTCGACTGGAGACGACCGTCTCCAGCGGGGATCCCGCGCGCCTCGAGCGCGCCCCCGAAGGTGCCGGTGAGTCAACCGGCGGCGGCGGCCACCACGTAGTCCAAGGTGGTGGCGTGGGGCTCGTAGCTGCCCTCGGCCGCCTTGTAGTGGCGGGCCACCGCCCCGTGGACGCCGAAGGCCACCGGTTCGGCCTCGGCCGGCAGCGTGGCATAGCGCAGCGGGCCGCCGGCGCGGCGGACGGTGACCTCCGAACGGTAGGCGACATCAGCCATGGTCGTGCTCCTCACTCTGTTCTCTCTGTTCCAACCACTCGACTGCTTGGCACCGCGGGTGAGCCGACCTGCTGACCGTTGCAGCACGGTCACCGGTCGCCGCGGGAGAAAGCGCTCGCACCGACATTAGGCCGTCGCGGCAAGGGCTCGGTCGACCGCCTGGCGCAGGGCCCGAGCCGCTGCCTCGGGCTCGTTCGAGCCGGTGAGCCACCGGACGACGACGAACCGCCGCACACCGGCGGCGGCGAGGCCGGGGACCGTCGCCGGGGTGACCCCGCCCGTGACGAAGACGGGCTTCCCCGCCCTGGCAGTGGCGAGGCCGGCGTAGACCGCGCCGGTACCCGGGCGGCCCGGCTTGGTGGGCGTCGGCTCCACCGGGCCGGCCGACAGGTAGTCGACCGGCTCGTCCGCCGCCCGGGCGAGATCCTCGGGGGAGTGGGTCGAACGCCCGATCACGGCCTCGGGGCCGAGCAGCCGTCGGGCGCCGTCGGGCGCGGCGTCCTCCTGGCCGACGTGGACCCCGTCAGCCCCCGCCTCCGCCGCCAGGTCGGGACGGTCGTTGAGCACGAACGGGACGCCCAGGCCGGTGCACAGCCGCTGGAGCACGCGGGCCCGGGCCACCTGGTCGCGGTCGTCCAGCTCCTTGTCGCGCAGCTGGACGACGTCGACCCCGCCGCGCACGCAGGCGGCGACGAATGCCGCCAGGTCAGGCCGGTCGGGGGTGCAGAGGTAGAGGCGTCGGCCGGCCAGCCGGTCGCTCACCGGCGCCGGCGGGGGGTGGCGC
>JBOGGF010000317.1:0-4022 GCA_050743965.1 Acidimicrobiales bacterium | reverse complement strand
GGTCCACCAGGTGCGGGCCGCCGGCGTGCCGGTCGACCTCCAGCTGCGAAGCGGCGCCCTCCACGAGCTGACCCCGGGCGCCGAGCTGTCGGTCTACCGGGTCGTGCAGGAGGCGCTCACGAACGTGGTGAAGCACGCCGGCCCCGCCGCCGTCCGGGTCGAGGTCCGTGACGAGCCCGACACCCTGGTCATCGAGGTGGTCGACAACGGGCGCGGCAACACCACGGTCCCCGACGGCTTCGACGGCCCGCTCGCGGTCACCCACCACGGCATCGTCGGGATGCGCGAGCGCGTCGCCCTCTTCGGTGGCACCCTGTCGGCCGGGTCGCGGCCCGAGGGCGGCTTCGGCGTGCTGGCCCGGATGGCGCTCGATCGGGCCACCCGTTGATCGGGTCGGGCCACCGTTGATCGGGTCGGGCCACCGTTGATCGGCGTCCTCGTCGTCGACGACCAGACGCTCGTGCGGGCAGGCTTCCGGGTGCTGCTCGAGTCCTCGCCCGACCTGGCCGTGGTGGGCGAGGCGGCTGACGGTGCCGAGGCGGTCGAGGTGGCCCGACGGACCCGGCCGGGCGTGGTGCTGATGGACGTGCGGATGCCCGGCATGGACGGGATCGAGGCGACGCGCCGGATCCTGGAGGCGCCCGAGGGTGAGGGGACGCGGGTCATCATCCTCAC
Organism: Acidimicrobiales bacterium; assembly: GCA_050743965.1. Taxonomy (GTDB): domain Bacteria; phylum Actinomycetota; class Acidimicrobiia; order Acidimicrobiales; family RAAP-2; genus DAHUZJ01. The sequence goes on along the minus strand of JBOGGF010000317.1, from coordinate 3,347 downwards.
CACCTTCGACCTGGACGAGTACGTCTACGCCGCCCTGCGGGCCGGGGCGAGCGGCTTCCTGCTCAAGGACACTCCACCCGAGGACCTCCTCGACGCCGTGCGGATCGTCGCCGACGGCGACGCCCTGCTCGCCCCGAGCGTGACGCGTACCCTCATCGCCGAGTTTGCCGCCCGGGCGGCGCCGTCGTCGCGCCCCACGGCCGGGCTCGATCAGGTCACCCAGCGCGAGCGTGAGGTCCTGTGCCTCGTGGCCCGGGGCCGGTCCAACCCCGAGATCGCCGACGAGCTGCACATGAGCGCGGCCACGGCCAAGACGCACGTGAGCCGGCTGCTGGCCAAGCTCGGCGCCCGCGACCGGGCCCAGCTGGTGATGATCGCCTACGAGTCGGGCACGGTGGTCCCCGGCTGACCGTCGGCGGCTCGGTCACCGGCGGCGAGATGTCGAGCGCGGCAGCGTCGGCACCGGCGCAATCCGATCCAGCTCGCCGGTCGTACCAGTCAAAGCGCCGTGCCGCTCGCCGCCAGCCGGCCCGAGCGACTGCGGCGCCGGGAGGAGCGGTGACGATGGACGGGCCGGTGCGTGGACGTGGTGCGGCGTGGAGGAAGTGGTGGGTGCTGGTGCCAGCCGGGGTGGCGGTGGCCATCGGGATGGTGGTGCTGGGGCTCACCTTGGCGGGGCCGGGCACGACGCCGACGAGCGGGAGCGCCGGCGCCCGCACGGCCGATCATGTCACGCGTGGCGGCGCCGACGCCGGCTCCACGACATCGGTCCACGTGGCGAGCGTGCCCGGCGTCGGCAAGGTGCTCGTCGACAGCGCCGGCGCGACCCTCTACGCCTTCCGACCCGACCACCACCACACGCCCACCTGCTACCAGAGCTGTGCCGCGACGTGGCCCCCCCTCCTCGTGACGGCCAAGCCGACGGTGGGCCCGGGCATCAGCAAGTCCCTCCTCGGCACCGCCCGCCGTCACGAGGACCTGCTCCAGGTGACGTACCACCACTGGCCGCTCTACACGTTTACTGGGGACACAGGGGCCGGTCATGCCCGTGGGAATGGGCTCGACAGCTTCGGCGGGAAGTGGTCGGTCGTCCCATCGAGCGGGAAGGTCTTCGCCACCACCGGGACCCACCACTCCCCCACGACCACCCACTCCTCCACGACCACCGCCGGCTCGGGGTCCGGTGGCTACGGCTACTGATGGCGGGCGGCGCCGGTCGGGACGACCCATCCGCCCGGACGGATCGGCCGTACCATTCCGCATGGCCCGCGTCGGTCTCCCCGTCGACCAGCTGGCGGACGAAGCGCTGCTGGCCGGGTACGGGCAGTGCGACCCCGAGCTGGCCGTCGCCTTCGTCCGGCGGTTCCAGGCCCGGGTGTTCGGCGTCGCCCTCGCCGTCTGCGGCGACCGCCAGGCGGCCGAGGACGTCGCCCAGCTGGCCTTCGAGCGGGCCTGGCGACACGCCCCGGCGTACGACGCGCGCCGCGCCACCGTCGGCGGCTGGCTCGGGGTGATCACCCGACACCTGGCCATCGACGCGGTGCGGCTGCGGCGGCCCGCCCCTCTTGACGCGGCCGAGTTGCTCGCCCGTACCGTCGACGCCGGCCGGGCCGTCACCGGGCTTGGCGGCGGGGGTGGCGGTTCCGGCGGCGGGCGTGGCGGGCGTGGCAGCTCCGGCGGCGTGGGTGGCGGTTCCGGCGGCGGGGGTGGCGGTTCCGGCGGCGGATCTGACCCCGAGTCAGCGGCCATCTCGGGTGACGCCGCCGCGGACCTCCGCGCCGCGCTGCGTCGGTTGCGACCCGAACAGGCGACGGCGGTGGTGCTCGCCGGGATCGTCGGGCTCTCGGCCAGCGAGGTCGCCGAGCGGGAGGGCATCCCCCTCGGGACGGCCAAGACCCGCATCCGCACGGCGATGCAACACCTGCGAGCCGACCTCGAGCACCGGGGAACCGACCGTGCCTGAGCTGTCGTGCGCCGACTGCGAGGCGGTCGTGGCCGAGGCGGCGCTGGGCGTCGCCGACGCCCGTGAGCGGGCTGAGGTCATCGGCCACCTCGACCGGTGCTCGCGGTGCCGGGCGTCGCTCGCCGCCATGAGCGAGGTGGCCGACGGTCTCGTCGCCCTGGTGCCGATGACCGAGCCACCCGCCGGCTTCGAGTCCCGGGTCATGGCCGCCGTCGGTCATGCGCCAAGCGCAGAGGCCCGCCCGGCACCGGCGGCGCGGCGGCGCCGCCCGGTGGTCGCCACGGTGACGGCCGTCGCGGTGATCGCCGCGGTCGGTGCCGGGGCCTGGTTCGTCACCGCAGGCTCCGCTGGCCCGTCCCGCCCGGCCGCACCGGCAGTGGTGACGGCAGCGCTGCGGGCCGGGCAGCGCACCGTCGGGGAGGTCGTGGTCGTCGACCGAAGCGTCGACGGGAGCCGGCCGTGGATGTCGGTCGCCCTCGACGCCGGACCCCCACGGGCGCAGGTGCGCTGCGAGGTCACCGGGCCCGGCGGGGCCACGACGGCCCTCGGCACGTTCCAGGTGGCCGGCGGCTACGCCTACTGGGCGGCGGCGCTGCCCACCGGGACGACCGTCCGCCGCGCCCGCCTGGTCCTCGCCGACGGCTCGGTCCTCGCCACGGCCGTCGTCGGTTCGTCGGTGAGCGCCGTCACTGGCGCGTGACAGGAGGGTGCCGGTAGCCGGCGTCACTGCGCGGGTTCGGTCGGGTGCGCCGCGGTCGATCGCCTGCGCCGTTCAGGACGCTCAGGCCGCGCCGCCGCCCACTCGTGCTCAGGCCACTGCCGCCCGCTCCTCAGCGCCGCCCGTGTCGTTGCCGGTCAGGCGGCGCGGGTACAGGTGGCGGCGGAGCACCACGTTCAGCTGAGCCCCGAGGAGGGTGACCATGCCCTGGAGGTAGAACCACCACAGGATGGTGATGACGGTGGCGAAGTGGCCGTACGTCGCCTGCGAGTGGTGGAGGCGGCGGGCGATGATGAACGACGACACCTGCTCCAGGATCCAGAACGCCCCGCCCGACAGCAGGGCACCGGGCAGGACGTCGCGGAAGCTGACCTCACGGGCCGTGAGCATCCGGAACGCCACCATGAACAGTCCTACGTCGAGGGCGGCGGCGATCACATAGCCGGCGCCCCGGCCGGCTGCGCCGAGATTGACGCCGATGTCCTGACCGGTGACGAAGCCACTGATCACCGTGCTCAGCACCAAGCCGACGCCGATCGTCCCGAGCGCCTCGAGCGCCTGGACGATCTGCTGGACCGACTTGGGCCGCTCCGCCAGCGGAACGTCCCACACCGAGTTGAAGGAGTACTCGGCGGCCCTCATCACCGCCGTGCCGCTGATGAGGGC
>JBOGGF010000316.1:0-4741 GCA_050743965.1 Acidimicrobiales bacterium | reverse complement strand
CCGGTCGGGCGGCGAAGAGTCCTCCCGGGCCCGGCTCGGTATGCTCGTTCATCCGGGGTCGTCGGATGTTGACCGGGGTCGTCGGATGTTGACCGGGGTCGTCGGATGGTGACCGGGGTCGGCGGATGGTGACCGGAGTTGTCGGATGGTGACAGGAGGACCGATCGTGCTCAGCACCATGCAGGAGGGACCGTTGCTGGTGAGTGGCATCCTGCGGCACGGCCAGCACGTCTACGGCGACAGCCTGGTGGTGACCGTCACCGGGCCGGGCGGCGAGCATACCGAGGCGTCCTTTGCCGAGGTGGCGGAGCGGGCCGAGCGGCTGGCCAAGGCGCTCGGCCGGCTGGGGGTGGGCGACGGTGACCGGGTGGGGACGTTCTTGTGGAACAACCAGACCCACCTCGAGGCCTACCTGGCCGTGCCGTCGATGGGTGCGGTCCTGCACACCCTCAACATCCGCCTCTTTCCCGAGCAGCTCGCCTACGTGATCAACCACGCCGAGGACAGGGTGGTCGTGGTGGACGGCTCGCTCGTCCCGCTGCTGGCCCGGGTGGCGGCCGACCTGTCGACGGTCGAGCACTTGATCGTCTCGGGCGAGGGGGACACGTCGCTGCTCGGCGACATCCTCGACTACGAGCAGCTCCTGGCGGCCGAGGAGCCCGGCTACGCCTGGCCCACCCTCGACGAGCGCGACGCCGCGGCCATGTGCTACACGAGCGGGACCACCGGCGATCCCAAGGGCGTCGTCTACAGCCACCGCTCGACGTACCTGCACTCGATGTCCATCACCTCGGCGGCATCCATCGGGATGACCGAGCACGACCGGCTGCTGGTGATCGTGCCCATGTTCCACGCCAACGCCTGGGGCAGCCCCTACGGCGCCTTCATGGTCGGCACCGACATGCTGATGCCCCAGAGCTTCCTCCAGGGGGAGCACCTCGCCCGGATCATCGCCGAATGCCGCCCGACCCTGGCGTGCGGCGTGCCCACGATCTGGAACGACCTCCTGCGGGCGGCCGGCCCGGACGTCGACCTGTCCTCCCTCCGCACCGTGATGGCCGGCGGCTCGGCGGTGCCGCGCGCCCTCATCGAAGCCTTCGAGGAGCGGGCCGGCATCCCCCTCACCCAGGGGTGGGGGATGACCGAGACGAGCCCGGTGGCGGCCATGGCCATCCCGGCGGCCGGCTGCCTCCCCCACGAGGAGATCGACTACCGGGTGAAGGCGGGCCGGGTGGTCGCCGGGGTAGAGGTCCGGGTGGCGGGTCCCGACGGGGAGATCCTCCCCGACGACGGGGAGTCGGTCGGGGAGTTCGAGATCCGGGGCCCGTGGGTGACGGCCTCCTACTACAAGGACCTGGATCCGGGTCGCTTCCACGACGCGTGGCTGCGGACGGGCGACGTCGGCACCCTCGATCGCAAGGGCTTCCTGACCATCACCGACCGGACCAAGGACGTCATCAAGTCCGGCGGCGAGTGGATCTCCTCGGTCGAGCTGGAGAACGAGGTGATGGCCCACCCCGACGTGTTCGAGGCGGCGGTGGTGGCCGTGCCCGACGCCAAGTGGCAGGAACGGCCGCTCGTGTGCGTCGTGGCGGCGGACGGGCGCAAGGTCGACCCCCAGGACCTGGTGGAGTTCCTGGTCGGGCGGGTCGCCCGGTGGTGGCTCCCCGAGCGATGGGCGGTCGTCGACGAGATCCCGAAGACCTCGGTGGGAAAATTCGACAAGAAGGTCCTGCGCGCCCGCCACGCCGACGACGAGCTCGAGGTCGTCACGGTGGAGCTGCCGACCGCGGGCTGACCGAGGGTCTCCCCGCCGGCCCCGTCAGTCGGTCGCCGGCGCCCGCTCGGTCCCGGTCGGCTGCCCGTTCCCGGTCGTGGCGGACTGCCCGTGGTCGTCGGCGCTGCCGCCCGGCTGGTCGTCGGCTCCGCCGGCGGCGAAGAACTCGTCCTCGGTCAGGGGCCCCTCGGTGAACGTCACCCGCACCCGCTGCTCGGGCCGGCGGCGGTTCTGGTTGGCCTGCGCCGCCATCGAGCGCCGGTCGGCCCTCGTCATCGGGGGGTTGACGATCGCCCGGGGCCACAGCTTGCGGGCGAGCACCACGTTGATCTCGGCCGCGTACACCGTCACCTGGACGCCGATGTAGATCCACGCGAACAGGCCGAGCACGATGGCGAACAGGCCGTAGACGGCGGTGTCGTTCATCAGGTAGTGGCCGACGATCAAGCCGCCGAATTCCTCGATGACCGTCCACGCGCAGCCGGCGACGACGGCTCCAGGGAGGAGCTGGCGCACCCGGACGTCCCCCGGCGTGAGGATGCGGAAGCCCACGAGGTACTCACCCGAATTGAGGAGGGCCGAGAGGACCGTGCTCCCCACCGTCAGCCAGACGCCGCTCGTGATCCGGGGCACCACGCCGGTGAGGAAGGTCGTGGCGAGCAGGCCCACGCCGAGCAGCACGAGGAACCCGATCGCCCGCGCCATCCGCTTGGGGTAGTTCGGCCGCTGGGGTCCCGGCAGGTTCCACACCTGCATCATGGTGAAGATCCCGTTCTCGGCCAGCCCGATCGAGCCCCAGATGGTGCCGCCGATCCCGACGCCCAGCCCGAGGACGCTGTTGCGATGGAGGGCCGAGATGCTGCTGCCCAGGTGGCTCCCGACGATGGGGAACTGGCGCAGGGTCGAGTGCACCACGTCGTTCCGGAGGGCGGAGTGGCTCCCGAGGATGATCCCGAGGATCGTCACGAGGAACAGGAGCAGCGGGAAGACCGATCCGAACGCAGAGTGCGCCAGCGCTCCGGCGAGGTTCCCGGCATTGTCGTCGCCGTACTTCTTGATGATCCCGAACACGAAGCCCGGGACGAGATGCCGCTGCTGGAACGCGTCGAGCCGCCGGATCCTCTTCTCGATGGGGTTCATCCGGCGAAGTGGCGTCGCCTACGCGCCGGTGCACGCGTTGAGGGAGTCGATCAGCAGGCGCAGGCGGGAGTAGTGGAACCGGTCGAAGCGGAACGCCACCCGGGGCAGCTCGACGTGGTCGTGACCGGAGCGCTCGGGAGGGAAGGGCTGTGCCGGGTGGATGTTCCCCGAGGCCACGATGTCGGCGAAGCGCCGGTTGAGCTCCGCCAGCTCGGCCCGCGACGGCTCGACCTGTAGCCGCACCACGAGGAGGTCGCCGACCCACCGGCACGAGTGGTAGTTGCGGTAGAAGCCGAGCACCTCGGCCGCCGCCTCGTCGACGGTGTTGGCCACCCGGAAGAGGGCCACGTCCTCGGCCGACACGTAGCCGGGTCGCACCGCCTCCTCGTCGAGGAACCGCCGCCAGCCGTGCCAGTAGGTCCCGCCCCCGGTCTCGACCAGGACGACGGGCGCCGGTTCGGCCCTCCCCGTCTGCAGCAGGGTGAGGAGCTCGTAGCACTCGTCCTGGGTGCCGAACCCGCCCGGCAGCACGGAGTAGCCGTGGGACTCCTTCATCAGCATGAGCTTGCGGGTGAAGAAGTACCGCATCTCGACGAGCTTGGGGTCCTGGGCGATGAAGGGGTTGGCGCCCTCCTCGTTGGGCAGGCGGATGTTGACGCCGAAGGCGTGCTCCCGGCCCGCTCCCTCCGTGCCTGCCGCCATGATCCCCGGGCCGGCCCCGGTCACCACCATCCACCCGGCGCCGGCCAGCCGGGAGGCCAGGTCGCGCGCCAGCACGTACACCGGGTCGGCCGGCAGCGTCCGGGCCGAGCCGAACATCGTCAGCTTGCGGACCGGCCGGTACGGCGCGAAGACCCGGAAGGCCTCGGCCATCTCGGCCAGGGCGGCTTCGGCGATCTTGAGGTCGCCCATCTCGGTGCCCTCGTGGCACAGCTCCCATACCGTCGACAGCAGCGAGCGGGCGATCTCCCGGCGGTTGGGGGCCAGCTCCACGCCGCCCGTGATGGCATCGTAGGCGGCGTCCATTGCCTCCTCCGGGGGCCGCGGCGCCCCCGGCAGGATCTCCGCCCCGCCGTTGCTCACCGGGCGGCAGGTGCGAGGCGCCCGTAGAGGGTGGTTCGCTGCACCAACGGCCGGCCGAGCGGCGCCACCACCTCGACCAGGTCCTCGACGCCCATCCGCTGGCCGTGGCTGGCGCCGGCGGCTCGGGAGATGTTCTCGTCCATCAGGGTGCCCCCCATGTCGTTGGCGCCCGCCGCCAGCACCTGGCGGGCGCCCGCGACCCCCATCTTCACCCAGCTCACCTGGACGTTGTCGATGGCCCCGGCGTAGGCGATCCGGCCGACGGCGTGCATCAGGACCGCCTCGCGGAAGGTGGGGCCCCGGCGCGCCCGGTGCTGGAGGTAGATGGGGGAGGCCATGTGGACGAAGGGGAGTGGGACGAACTCGGTGAAGCCGCCGGTCTCCCGCTGCAGGGCCCGGGTCGCCAGCATGTGCCGGGCCCAGCTGACCGGGTGCTCGACCGCGCCGAACATTATGGTGACGTTGGACTTGAGGCCCACGGCATGGGCGGCGCGGTGGGCCGCCAACCACTGCTCGGTATCGATCTTGTCGGGGCACAGGACGGCGCGGACCTCGTCGTCGAGGATCTCCGCCGCCGTCCCCGGCAGGGTCTTGAGGCCGGCGTCGCGCAGCCGCGTGAGGTACCGGTCGAGCGGCTCACCCAGGCGCCGGGCGCCCTCGGTGACCTCGAGGGCGGTGAAGGCGTGGATGTGGATCCGCTCGGAGCCGGCCCGCCCGGCCCGGATCACGTCGAGGTAGTAG
>JBOGGF010000315.1:0-4900 GCA_050743965.1 Acidimicrobiales bacterium | reverse complement strand
GTGCCGGGGTGCCGGGGTGCCGGGGTGCCGGGGTGCCGGGGGGCCGGGGTGCCGGGGTGCCGGGGTGCCGGGGTGCCGGTAGGCTCCCGCCGATGTCGTTGCCGCCCGGTGCCGCCGAGTTCGACGTCGCCGCCGAGCGGACCGTGCACGGCACCCTCGGGATCGAGGCCGTGGAGGTGACGCCCGAACGGGTCGTGCTCACCATGCCGGTCACCCCGACCGTCCACCAGCCCTACGGCATCCTGCACGGCGGCGTCTCGGCGCTGCTGGCCGAGTCGGCAGCCAGCTTCGGCGGCTCGGTGTCGGTCCCGTCCGGTCAGCACGTGGTGGGCATCGAGCTCAACGCCAGCCACCTGCGACCCGTCCGCGACGGGACGCTGACGGCCACCGCCACGCCCGTGCGCAGGGGTCGTTCGATCCAGGTGTGGGAGATCGGCCTCACCGACGACCGCGGGCGCGAGGTCTGCCGCGCCCGGTGCACCCTCGCCGTCGTCGACGGCCCCGCGCCGGCCGCCACCGGTGGCAGTGACGGGTCGGCCGGCTCCCCCGTCCTGTCGCCGGGCTGAGCCCGCCTGCTCGCCGGGCGCTACCGGCCCGGGGGGATTCCGCCGGCCCCGGTGGCGGTGAACCGGGGGCGCCGCTCGCCACGCGGCGAAGTCGGCCCGCCGCGCCGCGTCGGACGGCGGCGCGACTGGCTGGAAGCCCTCGACCTCGGCGGTACGACGGCGGTGCGCTTGCACGGCGGAACGGTGCCCCCCGTTATGCCACCAGCCCGGGCGTCAGGCGGACCCAAGGATGCTCTCAGGGACAGGTGGCGCGCCCGGGTGACCGCGCGCATAGGATGTCCCGGTGCCCGCGGTACGACCGATCGGTGGTCTCGGGTCCGTCGGGCTGCTGCTCCCGACCGCCCCGCAGTCGGGGCTCCCTCTCCAGGCGGGTAGTACCACTGATACTACCATGGGTAGGACATGGGGTACTACCGAGTGGCTCGCGGCGGTCTGCCGGGACGCCGAGGCGGTCGGCGCGGGCGCGCTGTGGGCCCTCGATCACCTCTTCTGGGGCCGTCCCGTGCTCGAGTGCCTCACCGCCGCGACGGTGGCCGTGACGGCGACCCGGCGCGTCGCTGTCGGCAGCTGTGTCCTCCAGCTCCCCCTCCGGTCGGCCGCCGCCGTGGCGAAGCAGGCCACCTCCCTCCAGTTGCTCTCGGGCGGACGGTTCGTCCTCGGGGTGGGCACCGGCAGCCACGCCGGCGAGTACGAGGCGGCCGGCGCCGGCGAGGACTACGCGACCCGTGGCCGCACGCTCGACGGCGGCATCGCCGCCCTGCGCCAGGCGTGGCGCACCCCCGGCGACCCCTCCCGCCCCTACCGTCAGGAGCCGGCGTCGCCGCCGGTCCCGGTGTGGATCGGGGGGTCCTCGGCGGCGGCGCGGCGGCGCGCCGCGGCGGCCGGCGACGGGTGGGTGCCGCTGTTCGTCTCCCCCGGAGCGTTCGAGGCGGACATCGGCCGGCTGCGGGACGATGCCGCTGCCGCCGGCCGGGACCCCACGGCCGTCACGCCGGCCGTGGTGATGATGGCGGTGGTCGGTGACGGCCCGGGAGCGCACGACCGCGGGGCGGAGTGGCTCGCCTCCCTCTATGGCATCCCGCCCAAGGCCTTCGACCGGCACCTGGTGGCGGGATCGGCAGCCTGCTGCGCCGAAGAGATCGCCCGCTTCGGCGCCGCCGGAGCGGAGCACGTGGTCGTGATGGTGGCCGACGACGACGCCGTCGGCCACTTCGCCCGAATTGTCGATGCAATGGAGTCGGAGCGCACATCCCACCGCGCCCGGCGTGACCCCTTGGAGGTACCCGCATGAGCGCTGGTGGCGCGCGTACGACGGAGTCGGTGGCTGTCCTCGGCACGGGAATGACCGACATGAGCCGGCGCGACGTCGCGCCCGAGGCGATGGCGCACCAGGTGGTCCACGAAGCCTTGGCCGACGCGGGCGTGGACCCACTGCACCTCGCCATGGTGGTCAGCGGCAACGCGCTGGCGGGCCGGCTGAGCGACCAGGGCTGCGTTCGGGGCCAGTCGTGGCTCCGCAAGTCCAGCCTCGGCGACGCCCCGGTGGTCAACGTCGACAACTCCTGCGCCGGCGGCGCCTCGGCCCTGCAGGTCGGGGCGATGGCCGTGAAGGCGACCGGCGCCCCGGTGCTCGTGGTCGGCGTCGAGAAGATGTGGACCGGAGACCGGGCAGCCACCCTGGCCGGCATCGAGGACGGGTTGCCGGCGGACTACCGCGCCGATCTGCACGCCCGCTTCCGCCCCGAGGACAACCCGGGCGGCAGCATCCTCATGGCCCTCAACGACCAGTGGGCACGCCGGTGCATGCGGGAGCGGGGCACCACGATCGAGCAGATCGCCGCCGCTGCCGTCAAGGCTCGCCGCAATGCCGCCCGCAACCCACTGGCGCAGGTACAGCGAGAGGTGACCCTGGACGAGGTGCTCGAAGCTCCCCAGGTCTCCGGCGTGCTGACCCGCCTCATGTGCAGCTCGTTCACCGACGGCGCGGCCGCCGTGGTCCTGGGCCCCGGGTCTGCGGCCGACCCGGCCGCACCCCGTATCATCGGCTTCGTGGCGCGGTCGGGGAACGGTGAGCTGGACTACCACGACCGGCTCGGGCAGGCGGCGGCGGCCATGTGGGAAGCCGTGGGGCTGGGGCCGGACGACTTCGACATGGTCGAGCTGCACGACGCCACCAGCGCCGAGGAGATCTTCGCCCTGGAGTCGCTCGGCTTGTTCGGCCACGGCGAGGCCGGGCCGGCGACCGCTGCCGGCGACACGACGATCGGCGGCAAGGGGCTCACGGTCAACCCCAGCGGCGGGCTCGTCGGCAGGGGCCACCCCCTCGGCGCCACCGGGATAGCCCAGGTCGTCGAGCTGGCCACCCATCTCCGCCAGCGGGGCGGCGCCCGCCAGGTCGCTGGCGCCCGGCTCGGGCTCGCCGTCAACACTGGCGGGGTGATCGAGGGCGACGCCGGCTACGTCGGCATGGTCGCCATGGCGTCGGTGGACTGAGATGCGGGGCATCCGGGTCCTCAGCTGCGGCATTGCCGTGCCGGACAAGGTCGTGACCAACGACGACCTGTCCGCCCGGCTCGACACCAGCGACGCCTGGATCTCCGAGCGGACCGGCATCCGGGAGCGCCGGGTGGGCGGCACGACCTCCGGCCTGGCGGCCGAGGCGGGTCGTCAAGCCCTCGAGCGCGCCGGCCTGGCACCGTCCGACATCGACCTGCTGGTGCTCGCCACCACCACGCCCGACGCCCTGGTCCCGGCCACCGCCGCCACGGTGGGGGCAGAGCTCGGCCTGTCCGGCGGGGTCTTCGACATCAACGCCGCCTGCTCGGGCTTCGTCTACGGCCTGGTGACGGCGGCGGGCCTGGCAGCGGCCGGAGCGGGACGGATCCTGCTCGTCGGTGCCGACACCCTGAGCCGCATCACCGACTGGGACGACCGCAGCATGGCGGTGCTGGTCGGCGACGGTGCGGGCGCGGTCGTCCTCGAGCCGGTGGACGGCCCGGGCGACCTTCTGAGCTGGAACCTCGGGGCCGACGGCAACCTTCGCCACCTGCTCAAGTGCGACCACGGCGGGTACCTCTACATGGACGGCAAGGAGATCTTTCGCAAGGCGGTGCGGATGGTCGTCGAGTCGGGCGAGCAGGCCCTGGCGGACGCCGGGCTCACCACCGCCGACGTCGACCTTCTCGTGCCCCACCAGGCCAACCTGCGGATCATCCAGGCGGCGTGCCAGCGGTTGGGTATCCCCGAGGACCGCACCGCGGTCGTCATCGATCGGTACGGCAACACGTCGTCGGCCTCGATCCCCCTCGCCCTCGACGACGCGCTCCAACGGGGTGCCGTGTCGCCCGGCGACCATCTGCTGCTCTCCGGTTTCGGCGGCGGGATGACCTGGGCCAGCGCCGTGCTCCGCTGGCCAGGATGAGCCCGGTCGCCGCGGGGGACGGGCAACCGACCCTCGTGGTGCTGGCGGGCGGGCGGGCGCGCCGCTATGGGGGCGTCAAGCCGCTGGCCCCGGTGGGACCGGCCGGCGAGGCGGTCATCGACCTACTCGCCTCCGACGCGTTTGCCGCCGGCTTCGGCACGATCGTGCTCGTCGTCGGGCCGGCCACCGGCCCGGCCATCCGCTACCACGTGGAGCGGACGTGGCCGGAGGTCGCCGACGTGCGTTTCGCCGTCCAGGAATCGCCGCTCGGGACGGTCCATGCCGTCCTTGCCGGCGCCGAGCACCTCCCGGGCCAGGGCGGCTTCGGAGTGGCCAACGCCGACGACCTCTACGGCGACGAGGCCCTCCGCCTGCTGGCAGCCCACCTCGCCGGCGACGATCCGGTCAACGCACTGGTCGGCTTCCGCTTGCACAATTCCGTTGTCGGCGACCAGCCGGTCACCCGCGGCGTCTGCGACGTCGGCGAGGACGGGCTGCTGCGGTCGGTCGACGAACGCCGCCAGGTGGTCGACATGGGCGGAGGGCGCTTCGTCGCCGGCGACGGCCGCCACCCGGCGGAACTGGACGGCGACGTCCTGGTCTCGATGAACCTGTGGGGATTCCGGCCGTCGATGCGGTCGGTGCTCGAGGCGGCCATGGAGGAGGCGACGGTCGACACCGCGGCCGAGACCGAGGTCCTGCTGCCCGAAGTGGTCGGCGAGGTCGTGAGCGGCCGACGCACCGCCGGCGCGGTGAACCCCGCCGTTCGGGTCCTCCCCGCCGCCGGGCGGTGCGTGGGCGTGACCCATCCCGGCGACCTGGAGCTCGTGCAGGGGGACCTCTCCGGACAGGTCGGTCGGGGCGAGCGCCCGGCGCTGCTGTGGGAGACCCTCGGCCGCGCGCCCCGCTGACG
>JBOGGF010000314.1:0-4186 GCA_050743965.1 Acidimicrobiales bacterium | reverse complement strand
GTGCCAGGCAGGGCGGGACGCGGCGATCGGCGCCCTGGCCGCCGGGCTGCCCTACAAGGCCGATCTCGTGGCCGGGCTGCTGCAGCTGCACGTCTATGCCGTCCTGGCGCCCGGTGACGATCCGGCTTCGATGGCGCCGTCGCTCGCCGGGGCGGTGGGCTCGTCGCTGGCGGCGGCGGGGCGGGACGACCTCGAGGTGCGGGCGACGCTGGCCGGCGGGACGACCGCCGCCTCGACCGACCCTGCGGCGCCGGTGGTCGAGGCGGCCCGCTCCGCCTACCGCCAGGTGCTCGGCCTGCCGCCGCCGGTCGAGGGCTGGACCGGGTCGACCGACGGCGTCCTCTTCCGCCACGCCGGCGTCGACACCGCCCGGATGGGGCCGACGCCGCGGCCCGCGGCCTTCGGGCACGACACGTTGGCGCTCACGGACCTGCTGGCGTGGGTCCGGGTCTACGCCGCGACCGTCGTGCGGTGGAGCGAGGCGGCGACCGATTGACTTGCAATGCAAGAGAGAGTTCCACATAATGAGATGCCCGGGGCCGACCTTCGGTGGGTCCCGGGTCGAGCAGGAGGAGGCGGTGGTGAGCCGACGGGCGGTCGTGACGACGTGGGAAGCCCTCCCTTCAGAGGTCGTGCGGGCCGGCGTCAGTCGCCGGGCCATCGGGACCGAGGACGTGACCTGCGTCCTCAACCGGATCGAGCCGGCGATGCAGGCCGCGCCGCACGTGCACGAGGGCTTCGACCAGCTCGCCTTCATCCTGTCGGGCCAGGCCATCTACCACGTCGGCGATGTGGGCCACGAGGTCGGTCCAGGCGCGGCCATGCTCATCCCCGCCGGCGTCCCCCACTGGATCGAGCCCAACGGCGACGAGCCGATCGAGAACCTCGACGTCTTCGCTCCCGCCCGCGAGGACTACGCCCACCTGGTCGAGTGGATGGACGATCCCCAGGCGCCGGCTCACGGCTGACATGCGGTACTTGGCGCTCGAGGGCGGCATCGGACGGTTGGAGGACGACGGCACCGTCGCCGTCCTCGGCGCGGGGACGACGTTGGCCGTGTACCTGGAGGCGGGCGGTCGTCTGGCCGACCTGGCCGGGGTGGCGGTCGTCGACCGGACCCCGCTGGACGGCCTGGCCCTCGGTCCCGTCACGCTCCCCGCCGCGACGACGTGGGGCATCGGGCTCAATTACCGGTCGAAGCAGGAGGCGACCGGCCGCAGCCTGCCCGACCGACCGACCCTCTTCAGCAAGGCGGCGTCGGCGTGCCCTCGTCCCGGCGGGCCGATCCGCATCCCCCCGACCGCGCCGGCGTGCGTCGACTACGAGGGGGAGATCGCCGTCGTGCTGCAGTCGCCGCTCTTCGACTCCTCGCCACAGGAGGCGGCGGCGGCGGTCGGCGCCGTGGCGGCGGCCAACGACGTGACGGCCCGTGACGTCATGCGGGAGACGGGTAACCCGTCGCTCGCCAAGAGCTTCCCGGGCTTCGGCCAGCTGGGCTCGGCCGTCATCGACCCAGCCGAGTCCGGAGGGTTCGACGCCATCTCGCTGCGCACGAGCGTCAACGGCGGCGAGCGCCAATCGGACACCGGCGCCGGGATGATCCTTCCGGTGGGGGACCTGCTGTCCCTCCTGTCGCGGCACGTGCTGCTGCGCCCCGGCGACGTGGTGCTGACGGGAACGCCCGCCGGGACGGGGGACGAGACGAAGACCTACCTCGGCCCCGGCGACGTGGTCGAGGTGGCGATCGCCGGCCTGCCGGCCTTGAGGAGCCCGGTCGTCGACGGCCGGGCCGGACAACCAGGATAGGGGAGCCATGCAGGAACAACACGACCTCGTTCTCGCTGGTGGCACCGTGATGGACCCGGCCAGCGGGCGGCGGGAGGTCACCGACCTGGCGGTGTCCGGGGGCAAGGTGTCGGCCATCGGCAGCGGGCTCGGGTCCTCCTCGACCGAGACGGTCGGCTGCGAAGGTGCCTATGTCGTGCCGGGGCTGATCGACGGGCACACCCACATCTTCCGGGACGTCTCCAAGGTCGGGGCACCGGTCGACGAGGCACACCTGCAGCGCGGGGTCGTGGCGGCGTGCGATGCCGGCTCGGCCGGCGCGTCGACGTTCGGCGCCTTCCTGAGCCTCGTCGTCGAGCCGAACCGCACGCGCGTCCTGAGCTTCCTCAACGTCTCGGTCCTGGGACTGATCGACTTTCGTTTCGGCGAGCTGATCAATCCGAAGACCCTCGTGGCCGAGGACGCCCTGCAGGTGGCCAAGGAGCACCCCGAGATCGTGCGCGGCCTCAAGATCCGGATGTCGACCGACGTGGTGGGAGAGGAGCCGGGGCTCGCTGTCGACCTCCTCGAAGCGGCGATCGCCGCCGGCACCGACGCCGGCCTGCCGCTCATGGTCCACATCGGCGAGACGCCGGTGCCACTCGACGACATCCTGCGGCGCCTGCGCCCGGGCGACGTGGTCGCCCACTGCTACACCGGCAAGGAGGAGGGCATCCTCGGCGGGGACGGCACCGTGCGGGCGAGCGTGCTGGCGGCACGTGGACGCGGTGTCCTGTTCGAGTCGGCCCACGGGAAGAGCAACTTCAGCTACGCCGTGGCCGAACCGGCCATCGCCCAGGGCTTCCTGCCCGACATGGTCTGCTCGGACACGAGCTACCGCAACTGGAACGGCCCGGTGTTCGACCTCCTCACGACGATGTCCAAGCTCGTGTCGCTCGGGATGTCCCTCGACGACGTCCTCGAGCGCACGACCGTGGCCCCGGCACGGCTGCTCGGCTTGTGGGAGGAGGGCTACGGCCGCCTGGAGGTCGGGGGTCCGGCGCGCGTCACCGTCTTTCGCCAGCTCGACACCGAGGACGTCGTGCCCGACGCCGCCGGCGGCACCCGCCGGGTCCGGCGGTTCGAGCCGGTGCTGGCAGTGGTCGACGGCGCCACGGTGCCACCGGTACCGTGGCGGGGCGCGGTCAGCTCCCTCTCCTAGGCGTCCCCGGCGGACCCGGTGAGCCCACGGCCCCCAATGGGCGCCCGCCGCCCCTGGACGGCTGCGGGAGGAGTGGCGGGACGCGCTGCGGTGCGCGACCGCACGGGAGAAGCTGTCGGCGCGCGCTGTCGGGAGATCGAACAGTCGCTGGCCGAGCTGGTCACCCCCGAGCTCGTCGAAGAGCACCGGCGCCAGCCGATCGGTCGCCACTCACCCACCCTGTCGTGGCTGCTGGCCTGGTTCCGCCAGGCGCCGACCACCGGAAAGCTCGTCGTGCACGCCACCGAGGAGGGGTCGCTCCGGCTGCTCCGCCTCTCGGGATCTCAGGGCGTTCCGCACGAGGTGCTGGGGGACGAACGGTTCGAGTCGGAGGCGGCGGCGTTGCACGCGGTGTTCGTCCAGCGCCTCCACGAGCAGGGCATGGCGGGTGACGGGCGCGGTGGGGGGCGCGGTGGGGGGCGCGGTGGGGATGGTTGAGGGTGCGGCGCCGATGGCTGCGGGCTCGGCGCGGCCGCACCTGGTGGCGTACCCGGACCGGCTGAGCGCTCGCCCGGGCGAGCCCCTCGCGCTCATGGCCACCGCCGACGTCCCGCGGCGAGCCGACGCGTCGCTGGTGCGCCTCGCCGCCGGACCGCCCGGCGATGCCAGGCGGCCCGGCGATGCCGTGCGCGAGACGGAGGTCCTCCCGCTCGGCCGCGTGGACGTCGTCACCCAGCACACCCAGTGCGGGTCGTTCATGGTCGCTGGGGGTGGGCGGCGCGAGTGGGGCGCCGGCGCGTTCACCGCCGCGGTGCTCGCCAGCCCCACCCGCCTCGGCCGGCGCCAGTGCCTGCTCGGCCAGGTCACCGAGCGCGCGGCGTGGTCGATCGAGCTCGATGCCGAGGGGCGCCCCCGCGCCAGGGCGTCGGCGGGCTCGACTGTGGTGGAGGCGGCAGCGGATCGGGGGTTGGTGCCCGGCGCGTGGTACCTCGTAGCCGCCGGCTTCGATCCCGGAGCCGGGATCCGTCTGGCGGTGCGCCCGCTGCGGGTCACCGCGTCGTGGCGTGTCGCGCCCGACTGCTCGATCGTCCCAGAGGACGTCGAGGTGGCCTCGCGCCCGGCGATCGGTGGGCTCCTCGAGGCGCCGATCGTCGTGGCGGCGCGCGCCGCCGGCATCGTCCCGGCCCGTTACGACCGATGCTTCGACGGTCGGCTCGAGCG
>JBOGGF010000313.1:0-3225 GCA_050743965.1 Acidimicrobiales bacterium | reverse complement strand
GTCCTATGCACCCCGGCCCAGCTGGATCACCGCCACCTCGCCAGCTCCCTACCCGACTCTTTCAGACCTGCCTTGACCAGCGCGGCTGCAATATCAGGGTCAGACCCCGGCGAACGGTCCGCCGCATGGCCGCCCCTGCCGGCGCGTCGGGCGGTGCTGGCCCTGTGACCTGGAACAACGTACCGTCAGATGGCTGAGAGTTCCTTCAGGTCGCGAGAGCGCCCCGGGTGGCGCTACGAAATTGGCATGACACGGACACTATGGACGTCGCTAGACCGGTACATCACCGACACGTTCGGGCTGGAGGACGACGCGCTGCGGAGCGCGGCTGACGCCGCCCACGAGGCCGACCTGCCCCCGATCGAGGTGTCGGCACCCCAGGGCGCGCTGCTGCACGTCCTCGCCCGGTCGCAGCGGCCGCAGGCGATCCTGGAGATCGGCACCCTGGGCGGCTACAGCACGATCTGGCTCGGGCGGGCGCTCGAGCCCGGCGGCCAGCTCGTCACCCTGGAGGTCGACCCGCACCATGCCGAGGTCGCCCGGGCCAACCTCGAGCGGGCGGGCCTCTCGGGCTCGGTGGAGCTTCGCCTCGGCCCCGCCCTCGAGACCTTGCCGGCGCTGGCCGAGGAGGGGTACGGCCCGTTCGACTTCGTCTTCGTCGACGCCGACAAGCAGCCGTACGCCGAGTACTTCGAGTGGGCCGTCCGCCTGTCGCGGCCCGGGACGCTGATCTTCGTCGACAACGTGGTCCGCCAAGGCGCCGTGCTCGAGGAGGGGAGCGACGACCCGTTAGTCCTCGGCACCCGCCGCTTCAACGAGCGCCTCGCGGCCGAGGGCGGCGTGGTGGGGACCGAGATCCAGACGGTGGGTGTCAAGGGCCACGACGGTTTCGCCCTGGCGGTGGTCGAGGGCTGAGCCCGAGCGGTCCCCGGTCGGTGCCGTGACGGTCGCCGGCGTCGCCCACCGCTCCTCGATGTGGCCGAACCGCCAGACGGCCAGGGCCACCACCCAGGTCACCACGAACAGCCCGACGATGAAGAACCCGGCCCGGTTGAGGTCGATCCCAGCCAGCAGGGCCCAGGCGCTGCCGTGCAGGCGGAGCTCCGTCCCCAAGAGCGCCAGCAGCTCGACGGTGCCGACGACGAAAGCCACCGCCACCGAGAGGCCGGTGACGACGAGGTTGTAGTACACCTTGCGCACCGGCCGGGAGAAGGCCCACCCGTAGGCGAAGTTCATGAAGCAGCCGTCCAGCGTGTCGAAGAGGCTCATGCCGGCGGCGAAGAGGAGCGGCAGGCTCAGCACGGCCCAGACCGGGAGCCCGCTGGCCACCGCCGTGCCCGACAGGACGAGGAGCGCCACCTCGGTCACGGTGTCGAACCCGAGTCCGAACAGGGCACCGACCGGGTACATCTTCCACGAGCGGTCGATCCGGCGGGTCAGGCGCCCGAAGAAGCGGTTCATCAGGCCCCGATGGCCCAGCTGGCGCTCGAGCTCGGCCTCGTCGTAGCGGCCGCGGCGCATGTCGAGGAACACCTGGATGACCGACCACAGCACCACCGCGTTCATGGCGGCGATGAGGTAGAGGAAGGCGCCGGACACCGACGTGCCGAGCACCGTCGTCACGTGGTGGAGGGTCGAGCCACCGCTCCGCAGCTGCTGGTCGAACGTCTTGACCCCGATGCTCAGGAGGATGGCCATCACGAAGACGATCGAGGAGTGCCCGAGGGAGAAGTAGAAGCCGACGCCGAGGGGCCGCTTGCCTTCGGCCATGAGCTTGCGGGTGGTGTTGTCGATGGCCGAGATGTGGTCGGCGTCGAAGGCGTGCCGCATGCCGAGCGTCAGCGCCAGGACGCCGGTGCCGATCCCGATCGCCGCCTTGCCGCCCACATGGGTGCGGTGGCCGGCAGCCAGGAGCAGGAGGCCGAACCCGAGGACGAAGAGCACCACCACGACACCGGCCATGGCGGCGAGCGCCAACCGCTCGCGTGGCCGGAGCGAGAGGCGGGTGACCACGAGGCGGAGGCGGCCCGCCGGGGCCGGGCGGGCGGGTGTCGCCGGCGGGCGGGTCCGCGCCCGGGGCGGGGGGATGGCCACCGGCTCACCGTAGCCACGACCGGGACCCAATTGCGAATCAATTGCAGTTGGGGGACCGCCGCGCCGACCGACCGCCGCGCCGACCGTGCCACCTGCGGGGACAGGTCCTATCCTGAGCGGGATGAGCCGACCCCTGGCCACCGACGGCGACCACCGCCCACCGGCCTCGGTGGACGAGGTGCTCGAACTGGTGCGGGCCAGCGGCGGCCGGGCCACCGCCTCCCGGCGGGTGCTGCTCGAGGTGCTGTTCGACGCGCCCGACCACTGCAGCGCCGAGGACCTGGCGACGGCCGTCCAGGTCCGAGCGCCCGACGTCCACCTCTCCACCATCTACCGCAACCTCGACGAGCTCGAACGGCTCGGGGTGATCGTCCACAGCCACCTCGGCCACGGGCCGGCCACGTACCAGCTGGCCACCGCCGCCCACGCCCACCTCATCTGCGAGGCATGCGGGACGACGATCGAGGCGTCCGAGGAGCTGTTCCGGGGCCTCGCCCGCGCGGCCCGGGACCGCCACGGGTTCGTCATCGACCCCCGCCACTTCGCCATCCTCGGTCGCTGTACCGACTGCGCCGCCGGCGTCGGGTCGCCGGGCAAGGGCCGGTCCTGAACCGGAGGCGGCCGGCCTCGGGATAGGTGCATGTCGGCCCGGTGCGGCATGCTGGGTCAGCAACGGGACGGGCGCAACCGGCACGGTCGGACGGAGAGGAGCACGGACAGTGGGGAAGCTCTACGGGTGGCTGGTGGCGTTGGTCCTGGTGTTCACCGTGTCGATGGCGTGCGCCACCTGGAGCGTTTACGCTCTCGAATGGGAGCCCGGTGCGGCCGCCGGCATCGTCTTCCTCGTCTTCCTGGCCGGCGCGGCGGTGATCCCCGGTCCACTCCGTGCCCTCTCGGGACCCCGGTTCCGGACGGGCAAGGCGCTCGTCCAGGCGTTCGCCTCGGTGTGCGGGGTGGAGTTCTTCACCATGGCGCTCGTGACCTGGATCCTGGGCAAGCGGTTCGTGCCGCAAAACAACGCCTACGACACCCTGGGCCTGCTGATCTTCCTCGGACTTCTCGGGGTCGGGGCCCAGGGGGTGGTCGCCATGACGTTCCGGTTCGTCTACGTCCGGAACCGCGAGCTCGTGC
>JBOGGF010000312.1:0-2102 GCA_050743965.1 Acidimicrobiales bacterium | reverse complement strand
GGCGCCGTGGTGGTGGTGGTGGGCCTGCCGCTGTCGCTCGACGGGAGCGAGGGTCCCGCGGCGCGCCGGGCGGCCGAGGAGGCTGAGGAGCTCGCCCGGCGACTGTCGGAACGGGGCGTGCGGGTCGAGACGTTCGACGAGCGGTTCACGACGGTGACGGCCGACGCCGCGCTCGTCGCTGCGGGTCGGCGGCCGCCCGACCGACGGCGCACCGTGGACAGCGCGGCGGCGACGGTGCTGCTCGAGGCATGGCTGGCCGGCGGGTGAGCGGTCCGCCCGACCACGGTGCGCCCGACGACGACCACGGTGCGCCCGACGAGCCGGGCCGCACCCCCCAGGGGTCGGCCGAGAGACGACGGCCCCCGGTGCGCGCCGAGGGCCGACGGACGAGCCGGGCGACGACGTCCCGCCAGCGACCGGCGCACCGGAAGGCCGGGGGCAATGGGCGCGGGACCACCGACGGGCGCGGCGACGAGCTGGTCGACCCGGCGCAGCCGGCGCCGTCGAGCAGCCGGCCGGTGGTGACCCAGCCAGGCGGCGCCGCTCGGGGCCGCGGCGGCGACGGCCGGGCCGGGACCGGTGGGGCCGGCAGCGAATGGGAGCCCACGGCCACCCCGCCGACCGGCGTCCCGGTCGTGCGCCGGGCGCGGCCGGCCGCGGAGCGCGGCGCCGGGCGGGGCGGTCCCATCGACCGGGAACCGGAGGAGCGCGAGCATGCCCGGCGCGGGGACGCCACCGGTTCCCTGACGCACCTGGGGCCGGTCTCGCCGTACCGCATGCGGAGCCGCCACCGGTTCCCCCGGCGGGTGCGGCTGCTGCTGACCGTGGCCGTCATCGTCGTCCTGGTCCTGGTCGGCGGCTTTGCCTGGTACGAGACGACGGCCAATCCGGGGAAGCCGGGCAAGCAGGTCCTCCTCCACGTGGCCAAGGGCGAGTCGATGGGCGCCATCACCGCCACGCTGGCCGACGACGGGGTCGTGTCGAGCGGGATCGCCTTCCGCGTCTCCAATTTCTTCCACGGTGCGCCCACGGTGCGGCCTGGCGGCTACGTGCTGCGCAAGAACCAGTCGTTCGGCAAGGTGCGCGCCGAGCTGGCGGCGGGGCCGAACGTGTTCCTGGTCAGCGTCCCGGCCGGCTTCACCCTCGCCGAGATCGCCAAGGTCCTCGCCACAGCGCCGGACAACCTGGCCAAGTCGTTCCAGACCGAGGCCCAGGCGGGCGCCGTGTCCTCACCGTTCCAGTCGGCACCGGGCACGAGCCTGGAGGGGCTCCTCGGCCCCGGTACCTACGAGCTCATGCCGGGCGAGACGGCCAAGCAGCTGTTGACCCAGATGGTGCAGCGGTTCCAGAAGGAGGCCGCAGCGGCCGGGCTGACGCCCACGTCGGCGGCTGCGCTCGGCTACACCCCGTACCAGGTCGTCACGGTGGCGTCGATCACCCAGAAGGAGGGCTACTACAAGAAGTACATGGGGCCGGTGGCACGGGTCATCTACAACCGGCTCGCCGCCGGGATGCCGCTGGGAATGACATCGACCGTGCTGTACGCCCTGGGTCAGGACGGCGGCAAGATCACCTCCGCCGACCACACACTGGCATCGCCGTACAACACCTACATCAACCCGGGATTGACGCCCACGCCCATCTGCTTCCCCTCGCCGACGGCGCTCGAGGCGGCCGCGTCGCCCCCGCCGGGCAATTGGCTCTACTTCGACCTCGTCACACCGAAGAAGGGCGTGATGGTCTTCTCCAGCACATACACACAGCAGCTGAAGGCGGAGCAGCAGGCCCAGGCGAACGCCGCTGCACAGGGCGGGTAGGTACGGGGTGGCCACCCGCGCGGTGGGCGACGGCCGGACGCACCCTTCGGCGGCCACCAGGGTGGTGGGCGTTATGGGGGACCCTGTCGCCCACTCGCTCTCCCCACTCCTGCACAACACCGCCTTCGCCCACCTCGGCCTCGACTGGATCTCGGTCGGCTTCCGCGTGCGGGCAGGAGAGGCGGCGGGAGCGATCGCCGGCGTGCGGGCGCTCGGCATCGCCGGGCTCTCGGTGACGATGCCCCACAAGGCCGAAGTGAGGGCCCTCGTCGACCGGTGCACGAC
>JBOGGF010000311.1:0-6754 GCA_050743965.1 Acidimicrobiales bacterium | reverse complement strand
GGTCAGCACCGTGATCGTGTCGAACCCCGCCTTTTCGACCTGCGACGGCGTCGCGGTCTTCGCTCCCTCGTGGGGCGAGCCGACCACCACCACCACCGTGGCGGTCGGGCCACCTTGGACCGCCCGGGAGAGCACGGCAGCGATCTCACCCTTCGGCGGCTCGTGGCCCGTCGCTGCTTCCAGGGCCTCGCGCAGCTCCGGCCCGGTGAGCGAGGGCGAGCGTCGGAGCACCGCCGTCACGTCGTCGATCCGCAGCGGCCGGCGGAGAAGGCCCAGTTCCTCGGCTCGGGTCGGCGTGTAGAGGATCGAGGTGGCCTCCAGTGCCGCCGGAGGCGGGGGATCGTTCGCCGTCCAGAGCTTCTCCTGGTCCGTGTCGTAGTACACCCAGGCCCCATTGCCCACCCCGTCACGGATGGACTCCTTCAGCACGTTCGGGTCCACGACGATGTTCGCCGAGTGGTCGCGCCAGAAGTGCGCTGCCAGCTCCGCCGCCTTCACCTCCACGGCGTCCTTCGGCCATGCCTTCGCCTTCAGGTAGTCGGTCGGGAACTTCGTGTCGCGGATCTTCCCCTCGTCCCGGAGGGCTTCGGGAACCGTCTTCGTCAGCTTCTTCGGGAGCTGCCCCTTGTCCTTCGCAGGGAGCTCGTAGTGGCGCAGGTGGGCGTTGTGGCGGTCGGCGAAGGGGAAGTACAGGTGGCAGTAGCACCGGGCAATGGCCACCATCATCTGGAGGCCGGCGTCGTCCGCCAAGGACTCGATCTTCTTGCGGACCGGCTCGGTGAACTGTGCCAGCCGGTCGGGGGAGGCGCAGATGCGCTCCGTCGCCATCACCCAGCGCAGCCGGTCCTTCATTCCCTGCACCTGCTCGGCGTCGGCGACGAGGAACATGACGCCATTGCGGTAGGTGCGAATGCCGCCGGCGGCTCCGGCGTGGTCGCGGATGTCGATCACCCGCTCGGGTGGGGGCAGCGCGCTCCGAGCAGTCACCGTGGTGTCGTCGTGGTGGACGACCACCAGCTGCAGTCGGGCCTCGTTGGGCACGTCGACCGGGCCCGACGGATTCACCCGGGACTTGACCGGCCCGTCGTCGCCGAAGGCGCCGGCGATGCGCTCCGCCAGCTCCGCCGAGACCTGGCTGTTCGCAATGTTGCGGGCCTCCTCGGCCACGATGGCGTTGGCGTTCGGCTCCGTGAGGAACCGGTAGCGGGAGCCGTCGTAGTCGAGGTGCCACGCCCGGTCCGCCAGGGCTGCCAGCGCCTCTTCGACCACCGCCGGATCGTCACCGGCTTCGAGCGTCCCCAGCAGGAGGGCGCCCCGGGCTGCGCCTGCCGTTGCCGCCTGCTCCAGAGAGTGGAGGAAGACCGTCGTCGCCGACCGGGTGGCGTAGGGACGGCCGCCGAAGCGATCGCCGTCCACGCTGGCCGCGTGCGACGTCGGGCCACTGATGTCGACCCTCGCCACCTGCTCGTACTCGTCCCGCCCGAGGCCCGTGGTGAGGTCGCTCAGGACCGGGTCGAGGGAGAGGCTGATGTCGGCTACGTTGAGCATCTCGGTCGCCGGCCCCCGAGCCCACAGCCCGGCGACCACTTCGGCCAGGAGCTTCAGCGCGCCGCGGGTGCGTTGGAAGTTGGGGATGGTGCCGAGGCGCTTGTCGAGGACCCGCACCAGCTCGGG
The DNA here is from genome assembly GCA_050743965.1 of Acidimicrobiales bacterium. Taxonomy (GTDB): domain Bacteria; phylum Actinomycetota; class Acidimicrobiia; order Acidimicrobiales; family RAAP-2; genus DAHUZJ01. The sequence goes on along the minus strand of JBOGGF010000311.1, from coordinate 5,080 downwards.
ATGGAATGGGTAGGACGCCTCGATCAGTTCGGCGTAGGCGGTCGGTTGGTCGGCCCCGCCATCCAGGCCCTGTCCCTTCGCCGCCAGGTCCTCGTAGAAGGAGCGGTAGCTCGCGGCTGCTGCCGTGGCCGCTTCCGGGTCGATCCGCGAGAATAGCCGGGTCTTCAAGATCTGGGCGATCTCGGCGTCCTCGGCCGGACGGATGATCGGCGACTTCGGCCGAGCGACGGTGGACACGGTGTCGGCCAACGTGGACTGGAACGCCTCCTCCCTCTGGGACAGGAGGTCCTCGATCTCGGAGGTCTCCTTGCCGAAGGCATCCGATCGCGTGGCCAGCGTGAGGATCACCACGACGTTCCGATGCTCGGCGGCATAGTCGAACAGGTTCTTCAAGAAGACGGGCACGCTCGTGGCCATGCGGCGGGCGTCTTCGTTCCCCGACGACGTCAGCTTGCGGAGATAGCCGGCGATCTCGTCGATGATGATCAGCGTCGGCTCGGTCCCGATGGCCGCGTCCCACTGCTCCGATCCCGGGGCTGACCGCTCCTCGTCATTGGCCCGCATGGCATCCAGCCGGTGCAGCTGAGCGGCGATCGCGCCCCACACGGTGACCGCCCGTTGGCCGTCGAAGACCGCCCCCGTCGCCGGGTCCAACAGGTCGGCGACCACCGCGGCCACCCGGCACGAGGCAGGGAGCAGGGCCGGATCGAGGAACTTGTCGAGGTTTGCCGGTCGGAATCCCTCGGCCAGGTAGTACGTCACGATGAGCCCGTGGGTCTTCCCGCCGCCGAAGGACGTCTGCAGCCGGATGACGCCGTGCTCGGAACCGGCCACGTCGGCGCCGGACAGCCGACCGAACGTCTGCGCCAACAGCCGTCGCACCCCGTTGGTCGGATGGGTCAGGGAGAAGAACTCCTCGGGTTTACCGTAGATGGGATAGCTGGCCCGGTCCCGCACGATCGTGTCGAGGTTCGCCGCGAACATCTGGTCCGAGAGTCGGCCCCCCAGGACGTCGGCGCGGGGCTGGCAGGTCTCCGTGATCGCCTTCAGCCCCCCCACACCCTACCTCCGCACATCAGTTGTCGTCCGACCGAATCTACAGGCCTACAGGCGGTTCCGAGTGTGGACCGGGACCAGCCACGGTGCGCCCCAGCGACCCGGGCCCACCCACCGATGGGTTTCATGCGGGGGGCCCGACGATCCACCGAGCCCGCCTCGCCATCTCCCGACGGACCGCCTTGGTCTTCGGTCCGCGAACGAGTGCGTGATCCGGCTCCACCGGTTGTGGATCGCGGACCACTCCCTGGCCGAGCTCCTCGAGCTCGCCAACCGTGAGTGCGACGACGGCATACCCGTCGTGACCGACGAGGATCTCGGACGGGTCTCGATCGTTCTCGGCCACGACGACCGACATCGGGTCACCGCCGGGGCTGTCACAGAAGGCGGCGCTGCTCGGCCGCTCACGGCCAGTGGCACGGTCCGGAAAGTGCTGCGGCGGCACCCTGCGCCATACGATGGCCTCTGGAGGAAGTCCCGGCTCGTCCTCATGCCCCCCGCCTTGCCCCACCGTCGAGGATCAGCCCAGCTTCGCTGCCCACATGAGCGCGTCGGTGATCAGCGGATCGCCCAACCCCGTGGCGCTTCGCTCGTGGCTTTCACCGTTGAGGTCGATGAGCGCGGTGAACATCCCGGTTGGGCCGACCTCGATCTCGACGGCGTCGCCGTCGCCGCCCCACTCGAACTGGAGCCCGCCAGCGGCCGTCGGGACTACAGATGGGACGGGGAGATCCTCGCCGAGCTGTGCCAGCAGCTCGAAAGCCTTTCGGGCCGCGTCCCACTGCACTCGGCGTGCACCGTATGAGTCCCAGTCCGCCTCGAGGTCGAGGAAGCCGCGCACCTCCGCCGCCAGCGGTGAGAACCGGCTGGGGATCTTCACCTCGGCGTAGAGGGAGGTGCCTGGCGACGCCCACGGGCGCACGTCATAGTCATGGCTCGTCAGTGTCTCCGTCGTGATCATGGCCTACCGCTCCTTCCCCCAGTTGCCGTGCATCGACGTGGTGGTGACCGACGTGAAGCCTCGCACCACCCAGTTGTGTCCCAGATCGAGGAATTCGAGTGCCCCATCGACTCCACCTCCTAGGACACGCCCGCGGGCGAACAACCGCAGGAGATAGACGTGCTCGGGCCCTGTTGCCGTGCCGACCGGCTGGTGCAGGCCCGACCGGCAATCGATGTACAAGCGCCCGATCGGCTCGCCGTTGACACCGGGAATGCGGTGACGGACCAGGATCTGCATCTCTTCCGGCGCCGGCAAGAAGTCGTCGCTGTACCTCCCGCTCCAAGGGGCAAGGAGCCCGCTCAAGCCTTCCGATGGGGTGACGGATGACACGGGGACCGGGTTCACGTAGGTCACCTCTGCCTGCCGGATCACCGGGTCAGCGAGCCCCTGATCGGCGGCGAACCCGACCAGCGCCTCCAGCGCTTCGCCGAACTCCGGCCGCAGCGTCCCGTAGCGTGGGTAGCCCTGGTCGGGCGACATCCGCCGCCAGTTGAGCACCAGCCGGTCGCGCTGGACCTGGAGCACGTGGCACTTGTCCTCGGACAGGTACCAGACGCGCGTTCCCGGCGACCCCGCCACGAACTGCACCTCGATCCCGGACGCCCCCGGTCCGACGTCCTCTGTGCCGACCGGAGGAAGCAGCGGTTGATCCTCCGAGCGGGGATAGCGTTCCCTCCATCGCTCCCAGAGCTGCCCGAAGTGAATGCTCCGCAGGTCCATCGGCGGCGAGAAGTACACAGCCAGGGCCACCTCGGCGACAGGGGGGTTCGCGTACGAAGAACTGGGCGAAGGTGACGTCACCGCAGTGCGGATATCACCGGGACGGCGCCGCGAGCCACCCGACCAGTGTACGAGCTCCCGGCACTCCCTTGCGGACACCTCTGGCACCGGCCCCGGATCCAGCAGGGGTGGTCTCCACTCAGCGGCGACGCGTCGGGCCATCCTCGACCGGCCAGATCGCTCTTCGCCGCCCGCGGGTACGAGCAGGCCACGATCCGGGCAGTCGCGGCGCAGGCCGAGATCGACCCGTCGATGGTCATGCGGTACTTCGGCAGCAAGGCCGGGTTGTTCACCGCTGCCGCTGCGCTGAATTTCCGAGCACCTGACCTGGGGAGCGTCCCTCCCCGGCGACGAGGCGAGATCATGGTCCGGGACTTCGTCGAGCGGTGGGAGGAGGGCCTGAGCAACGACACGGAGGCCTTGTTGCTGCGCACCGCCGTCACCAACGAAGCAGTGGCGGAGCGGGTCCAGGAGCAGTTCAATTTCCTCATCATCGAGCCGATCGGTGCGCTGGGCGACCCCCACGCCGCCAGGCGAGGAGCACTCGTCGGCGCGCAGCTCTTGGGCCTGGCGCTCTGCCGCTACATCCTTCATCTGGAGCCGCTCAACTCGCTTCCCACCGAGACAGTGGTGAAGTCGATCGCCCCGACGATCCAGCGCTACCTCACCGAGAACGTCGACGGATGAACCCGCGGGTCCTCAACGTTGGAGGCTGTCGCCCGCGCACTCGGCCGCCAGCGCCGGTCCAAGCCGTTCGTCGACAGGCTTGACGGCCGGGCACGGTCAGGTGCCGGCGGCCTCGTCGAGCAAGTGGGCGCAGTCGCCCGCTCGGCCGCCCTCAGCCGTGACCGTCGGTCGGTGCAGGACCGCGTGCGTGGGCCGAAGCCGAAGCCGGCTGCCGCCAGCGCTGGGCGACGTGGCAATGACCTCGCCGTCGATGATCAGGCTGTAGGCAGCGTGCAGCGACCGGCCCTCGGCGCCGCTCTCTGCCGCCGGCCCCGCGCTGGCTGACCCCGGTGGCGACAGGAGGGTCACCAGCGGTCGGGTCGCGGCATTGCGCGTCGACGTCGTGCCCGATCCGACCACGAGCTGGCCGGCGTCCCACTCCACCGAGACGGCGACACAGTGCGGTCGGCCGTCGTCGCTGACGGTGACGAGATAGACGGCATCCGAGCGATCCTCGAGCTCACGACGGAGCTCTTCCAGCGCCACGGCCACGCTCATTGCGCCGAGCCTACGCGCGGGTCGGCGGCGGAGCGGTCTCCGCTGCGTTGTCCGAGGGAGCGACCACAGCAGCCGATCCAAGCGGCGGGCACCGTCCGCACTGGCTCAGATGAACGGGCCTGTTGTCGGCTCCGGCTCGGCGCGGAGACCGGTGGCCTCTCTGACCGCGGCCTCGAAACGGTCCGGGTCCTCCGGGGTGATGAAGGGGTGGACGGCCTTGCCCAGGTCGGCGATGAACGCAACCTGCTTCGAGGGGCGGGCGGGATCGAAGCTTGCCCAGTACTTGGGGTCACGAACAGTTCGCCGGTACCCCCATAAACGTGAGCGAACGCGTGTACGCTTGAGCCGTGAAGCTCGCCGCGTGGGCCCGTTCGTAGGGCGTCCATCCCCAGACTGCCTACCGGTGGTTTCGCGACGGCACGATGCCAGTACCAGCACGGCGGCTGGCGTCAGGCACGATCGTGGTTGAGCACGACCCGGTGGCCGCCGCCGTCGGCCGGACCGTCGCCTATTGCCGGGTGAGCTCTCACGACCAGCGAGACGATCTCGAGCGCCAAGCCGGTCGTGTGAGCCTGTGGGCGAGCGAGCACGGCCTGTCGGTCGACGAGGTCGTGACCGAGGTGGGTTCCGGTCTCAACGCCAAGCGCCCGGGTCTCGCCCGGCTGCTCGCTGATGCGAGCGTGACGCGGATCGTCGTCGAGCACCGGGACCGCCTTGCGCGCTTCGGCGTCGAACACCTATCCGCGGCACTCTCCGCCCAGGGTCGGGCAATCCTCGTCGTCGACGAGGGCGAGTTGGACGACGACCTCGTACGCGACATGACCGAGGTGCTCACCTCCTTCTGCGCTCGCCTCTACGGCAGGCGTGGGGCTCGCAACAGAGCGCTCCGGGCGATCACGACGGCGAAGAAGGCCGAGGTGGCTTGATGCTCGTCCATCAAGCCTTCCGCTTTGAGCTCGATCCGGGAAACGCGACGCGCTCCGCGCTCTCCTCGCACTGCGGGGCGAGCAGGTACGC
>JBOGGF010000310.1:0-2305 GCA_050743965.1 Acidimicrobiales bacterium | reverse complement strand
TGCCGCGCCTGCGCGATGGCCTGTGCCTTCGTGGCTTGTCGCTCGGCGACCGTGGCGCGGGCCATGAGTCGAGAGCACCCGCGCCGCCGGTGGCCGTCGCACCTCCCGCGCCGCCCCGCGAATGAGCGCGGTCACGACATGGTTGGCATCTCGGTCGAGGCTGGCGAGGCTTCCGATACAGCCCGGAAAGCCGGACGGTGCTTTCGGTGATCCGTCCACCGTGTGCTCAGACCGGGAGTTCGGTGATGCTGAGGGCGAAGTCCAAGTTCCCCACCCCGTGGTTGGCGAGGCCCACCGTGACCACGCCCGCCCCTTCCAGCCAGTGCGCCATTTTCAGGCCGCCGACGTCCAGCGGGCGCAGCCCGAGGCTCTCGATGAATGCCTCCACACTTTCCTTGGCTTGCGCATCATCGCCAGCGATGAAGACGTCGGGCCGACCCTTCTCCAGGACATGACCGAAGATGGTGTTGAACGCCTTCACCACGCTGGCGCTGGCCGGGGCCGCCTTGGCGACTTCCTGCGCGGTCGAGGTCTCCTCGCGGTGGGCTAGCCCGTCGAACGTGGCGTTGAAGGGATTGCTGATGTCGACGATGACCTTGCCCGCGAGAGCGTCTCCGTACTGGGCGACGATCGGTGCGGCGCTGGCGTAGGGCACGGCGAGGATGACTATGTCGCCGGCGGGGACGCTACCGATCACCCCCGCCGTGGCGCCGCCGCCGAGCTCTTTGGCAAAGGCGGCGGCCTGGGCCGCGTCACGGCCGATCACTTCGACCGTGTTGCCACCGGCGAAGGCGCGGGTGGCAAGGACACGGGCCATGTTCCCCAGGCCGATGATGCTGATGCTGGTCATAATGTGTGCCTTCTTTCTTTGGTCGGAACTGAGACGAGGGTCGGGATCCGGCGAGCCGGTGCCGCTACGTGGATCCGCGGCGTGGGCTACTGCGGGCGACGGAGCAGGAAGCGCGCGCTGACGGCGACGCCGGCGACGAGCAACCCGCCGAAGATCGCCAGCGCGGTCGAGGCGGCGACGTACTGAGCAAGCACGCCGAGGCCGACAGCGGGGATGGCGAGACCGATGTAGCCGACGAGGAAGAACAAGGTCAGGGCGCCGGCGCGGCTGGCGGGATCGCTCGAGGTTATGACGGTGCCGAGAGAGCTCTTGAAGTAGGCGCCCCCGCCGGCGCCGAGCACCGCTCCACCGACCAGGAACAGCCACAGGCTCGGCGCGCTGAGCTGCACCGCGACGACGATGGCGACCGATCCCGCCGTGATACACAGCGCGCCGAGGGCGCCAAGTGCCTGCCGCCCGAAGCGACCGGGGAGCATTTGTGCCGCCACCGCGGCGGCGAAGACCAAGAAGGCCGTGGCACCCGCCAGGGCAAGCGAAGGGTGGTGCAGCGGCCCGGCGAGGAAGCTCGGAGCCAGGGACATGAAGAAGGCGAGAGCCGCGAAGGCGATGAAGACGGCGATGAGCGCCCCGAAGAACGAGGCGCGTCCCTGCGCCGGAACCTTGATCTGCTGGGGGTGGTAGCGAGGTCGGTCGGCTGGCTCAACGGTGCGCGTCTCGGGGGCAAGGACGAGCCCGACGAACCCGGCCGCCATCAGGCCGAGAAACACGAGGTAGGGCACGGTGAGCGGCTTGGCGACCCACTCGGCGAGGATGCCGCCGATGAGGGGCCCGATGCCGATCCCACCGAGGTTGGCGGCCGCGCCGACGATCTCTCCCCTGCGGCGCGTCGCGCTCGGGCGGCGGGTGGCGTGCAGCTCGGTGATCCAGGCGGTGGCGGTGGCGGTGGTAGCGCCGACGGCGATGCCGCCGACGAAACGGGCAACGATCAGCCCCGAAAGATCGCGCCAGACGAGGAAGAGCACGGCGCTCAGCGCGGCGACGAGCAGCGCCGGGATCATCACCCGGCGCCGGCCATACCAATCGGAGACATGGCCGACGGTGAACAGCGCCAGGATGACGCCCGCGGCATAGACGGCGTAGACGATCGTGATCGTCAGCGAACCGAAACCATCGCGCGCCGCGTACAGGCCGTAGAGGGGCGTCGGCACCGCCGAGAAGCCGAGGATGACGGCGAAGGCCGCCGCCACCAACCAGAACCCGACGCCGTGGCGGAGCCCGGCCGGCTTGGGCTCCGGAGAGCCGGTGACCGGCACTCCGACGATGGCGATGGACGGGGGAGAGATGGGAGTGGACGCCGTGGTGGTCATGAGAAGTAGTGCCCTTCGTTGATGTCGGCGATGAGGCCGGGATGGCCGGGTTGCCAGTCGAAGCGCTGGCGGGTGAGGTCGCTCGAGG
>JBOGGF010000309.1:0-3699 GCA_050743965.1 Acidimicrobiales bacterium | reverse complement strand
GACCCCTACCCCGCGACCCGTGGCCGGGGCAGGCGCCGGGATCGCACCGCCCGGCGGTCCCCAGCCCGGCGGTCCCCAGCCGGACGAGGGCGCCACCGGCTTCGCCCGGGTGGCGCCGGGATCGAGTATCCGGATCGTGCCCGACCCCGGCGCCGCCGTCCGGGCCCGCCGGTCCGACGGACCCATCGACGCCGACGACTTCTACACCGATGACGACGTCGGCGACGTACGCTGGCTCGGCGGCACTCAGACCTCTCTGCCTCGCCGCCCCCCGCGGTAGTTTCTTGGCCATTGGCGGCCACCGGCCGCCACCGGCCGTGGAGCCGGCTCCGAGCCCGAACGAGGGGGGACCCCGATGCCCGGCGTCCGCGTCGTGACCGACAGCGCCAGTGACCTGACCGCCGATCTCACCGCCGCCCACGGCATCACCGTCGTCCCCCTCACCATCCGCTTCGGCGACGACGAGCTGCTGGACGGGCGCGACCTGACTGCGGCCTCCTTCTGGGACCGGTGCAAGCGCTCACCCGCCCTGCCCGAGACGGCCGCCCCCCCGCCCGGCGCGTTCCAGACCGCGTTCGAGGCCGCCGCCGACGGAGGGGCCGACGGCGTCCTGTGCTGCACCATCTCCTCCCGGCTGTCCGCCACGTACCAGGCCGCACTGGCCGGCGCCGAGGCCGCCGCGGGCCGGGTGCCGGTGCGGGTCATCGACACCCGCTCGGTCACCATGGGCCAGGGGCTCCTGTGCCTGGCGGCGGCCGAGGCGGCCGCTGGCGGCGCCTCGCTGGACGCGGTGGCGCGGCAGGTCGAGGACCTCATTGGCCGAACCCAGGTCCTCGGTGTCGTCGACACCCTCGACCACCTCCAACGGGGCGGGCGGATCGGCGGCGCCGCCGCCCTGCTCGGGTCCCTCCTCTCGATCAAGCCGGTGATCGAGCTACGCGACGGCCTGGTCCAGCAGGAGTCCAAGCAGCGCACGCGCGGTCGCTCGCTCGACTACCTGGTCGCCAAGGTCGCGGCGGCGGCGCCGCTCGAGCGTCTGGCGGTCAGCAACGGCGGCGCAGTGGACGTCGACGCGGTCGTCGCCCGCCTTGCGGCGGTGGACGTGGCCCACGAGCTGGTGGTGGTCGATCTCGGCCCGGTGGTCGGGACCCACGCCGGTCCCGGGACCATCGGCGTGAGCTACCAGGTCCCGGCTGGTTCCCCGGGCGGGGGATCCCACTAATCTCGTGACATGACCGACGTCGGAGCAGGTGAGACGGGCTCGGCCCGCACGAAGGGCCCCCGCGGCATCGGGGGTGGCGCACCGGCCAGTGCCGGCATGGCGGGGATCGAGTGGCCGAAGAAGGCGGCCGACGCGATCGAGATGGTGGTCGACACCGTCCACGACAAGGCCATCCGCCCCGCCACCCTCATCGCCCGGGCGGTCGTGTTCGGGATCCTGGTCGCCGCCCTGGTCGCGGTACTGGTCGTCATGATCTCGATCGCCGTCGTCCGGATCCTCGACGTGTACGTCTTCGGCCGCCAGCTCTGGGCGTCGTACACCATCGTGGGGGGCCTGCTCACCCTCGGTGGCCTGGGTGCGTGGTCGATGCGCACCGTCCGCCCGAGATCCTCGGCCGGGAGGTAGCCGATGACCGAGCACCGCAAGGTGGTGATCGCCGGGTCGGGGCCAGCGGGGCTCACCGCCGCCGTCTACTCCGCCCGCGCCCAGCTCGTGCCCGTGGTGATCGAGGGCGAGCCCTCGTCCACGAGCGACCAGCCGGGGGGTCAGCTCATGATGACGACCGACGTCGAGAACTTCCCCGGCTTCCCCGATGGGATAATGGGGCCCGAGCTCATGACCGCCATGCGGTCCCAGGCGGCCCGCTTCGGCGCCGAACTGCTCACCGACAAGGTCACCCGGGTAGACCTCGCGAACGGCTCGCCATTCGGCGTGTGGGTGGGCGACCCGGCGGCGCCAGAGCCCACGTACCGGGCCGAGGCGCTGATCGTGGCCACCGGGGCTCAGGCCCTCATGCTGAACGTGCCGGGCGAGGACCGTCTCCTCGGGTACGGGGTGTCGACCTGCGCCACCTGCGACGGCTTCTTCTTCCGCTCCCAGCACGTGGTCGTCGTCGGCGGCGGTGACTCCGCCCTGGAAGAAGCCCTTTTCCTCACCCGGTTCGCCGCCAAGGTGACCGTGGTCCACCGCCGCGACCAGCTGCGCGCCTCGCGCATCCTCCAGGAGCGGGCCTTCGCCAACCCGACCATCGAGCTCCATTGGAACGCCACGGTCACCGAGGTCCTCGGGAACGGCAAGGTCACCGGGCTCCGGCTGCGCGACACCGTGCGCGGCGACGAGTCGGAGCTGCCGGTCGACGGCTTGTTCGTGGCCATCGGCCACGAGCCCAACACCGCAGTCCTGCGGAGCGAGCTCGAGCTCGAAGACAACGGGTACGTGCGGACCTTCGAAGGCTCGCGTACCAGCGTGGAGGGGGTGTTCGCCTGCGGCGACGTTCAGGACCATGTCTACCGCCAGGCGATCACGGCCGCCGGTTCGGGCTGTATGGCCGCTATCGACGCCGAGCGGTGGCTCGAGGAGCGGGGCTCCTGACCGGTTCGGCAGCGGGCCGGCCCGGCGGGCCCGGTGACCCCTGCGTGATCGATCGAGCGGCCTGGCTGCTACCGTCGAGCAGGCCCTGCGCGCGGCCGTCCTTCACGAATCCCTGCACGAGGAGAAGCAGATGAGCGAGAAGATCGTGGCTCTTGGCGACAGTACGTTTGACGAGCATGTCAAGGCGTCGGACGTTCCGGTGCTGGTGGACTTCTGGGCCGAATGGTGCGGACCGTGCAAGATGATTGCGCCCATCCTGGAGGAGATCGCCGAGGAGCAGGCGGGGAAGGTCCAGATCGCCAAGCTCAACATCGACGAGAACCTGGACGTGACCCGGCGCTACGACGTGATGAGCATCCCGACCCTCATCCTGTTCAAGGACGGGGAGCCGAAGGTGCGCCTGGTCGGCGCCAAGCCGAAGGGCCAGCTGCTCCAGGAGCTCTCCGCATACCTCTAGAGGTCGCCGCCGTCGCCGGCGACATCCTGCCTCTCCTCAAGGGGACCAGTGGCGAGGCGGTCGTGGATGTCCAGCGCCGGTTGCGGGACCTCGGCTTCGACTCCTCGACCGACCCCGAAGGCATGTTCGGCCCGGCGACGCGTGCCGCCGTCGAGGCCTTCCAGCACCGCCGTGGCCTGCGAGTCGACGGCGTGTGCGGTTGCCAGACGTGGGACACGCTCGTCGAGGCCGGCTACCGGGTCGGCGACCGGCTCCTGTACCGGCGCACGCCGATGCTTCGCGGGGACGACGTGGCCGAGCTGCAGCAGCGTCTCGGTGCGCTCGGCTTCCACTCTGGTCGGGTCGACGGCATCTTCGGCGACGACACCGCCGTCGCCCTCCGCGAGTTCCAGCGCAACGCCGCCGTGCCGGTGGACGGCATCCTCGGGGCCGCCACCCTGGGTGAGCTGCTACGGGTCGCCGCCCGGCACCCGCAGCAGGAGCTCGTCTCGACCGTTCGCGACCGGGAACTGCTCCGGCGTGCTCCACCCACCCTGGCCGGCCGGCACATCGCCGTGGGCGAGGTCGGCGGCCTCGGCACGACCGTCTCGGCACTGCGACGCCGGCTCGTGGCGCTCAGCGCCCGGGTGACGAGCCTGCACCACCCCGA
>JBOGGF010000308.1:0-2637 GCA_050743965.1 Acidimicrobiales bacterium | reverse complement strand
CGCCCCGGTCACGCCGGCTCCTCCAGTCCGATCACCCGATCGGCCGCCAGCTGGTCGATGGCAGTGTCGTCGAGCTGCAGCCGCTCGCGCAGCACCCGCGCCGTGTGCTCGCCCAGCATCGGCGCGTGGGCGTGGGGCCCGTCGGCGGGGCGGCGGCGGAGGGGGGACGCAGCGTACCGGACCGGTCCGACCCGCGGATGGTCGTAGGTCTGCACGAGGCCGCGGGCAACCACCTGGGGATCGGCGAACACCTCGCCCAGATCGTTCACCGGTGCCGCCGGCACGCCGTGGGCGTCGAGCGCTTCGAGCAGCTCGTCCCGGCACCGGTTGGCGAAGCTCGCCTCGAGGGTGGCCGTCACGAGCTCCCGGTTTGCCACCCGCGCAGCGTTGTCCGCCGTGCGGGGGTCGTCGCGCAGGTCGGGCCGGTCGATCATCTCGCAGAGTGCGTTCCAGAACTTCTGGTCGCGGGCGGCGACGACCACGTAGCCGTCCAGGACGGCGAACGACTGCCAGGGGACGATGTGGGCGTGGGCCGTACCGTGCCGGGTCGCCGTCTCCCCCGTGTTGAGGTGGTTCACCGCGTCGTAGCCGAGGAGGGAGACGAGCGAGTCGAGCATCGCCACGTCGACGTGGCGCCCCCCCCCGTGGAGGAGGCGCCCGCAGAGCCCGCCGAGGACGGCGATGCAGGCGAACAGGCTCGCCCCCAGGTCCGCCAGCGGCGTGCCGACCCGGGACGGCGGGCGGTCGGGCTCGCCCGTGATGGAGAGGTGGCCGGCGTAGGCCTGGACGACGAGGTCGAACGCCGGGCGGTCCCGCGCCGGCCCGTCCTCGCCGAAGCCCGTCACCGATACGGTCACGATGTCGGGCTTGACTGCGCGCAGGGCGGCATCGTCGATGCCGAGGCGGGCGAGGACGCCGGGCCGGAAGTTGTCGAGCACGACGTCGGCCGACGCCACCAGGTCGAGGAAGAGCGCCCGGCCGCGGTCCTGCTTGAGGTCTATGGCGACGCTCTGCTTGCCCCGGTTCACGCACAGGTGGATGGTGCTCTCGCCCGCCATCGGGGCGATGGTCGCGTTGCGGGCGGTGTCGCCGGTGAGCGGCTCGACCTTGATCACCTCGGCGCCCATGTCGGCCAGGAGCGTGCCGACGTAGGTGCCGGCGATCACCTGGCCGAGCTCGAGCACCGTGATGCCCGCCAGCATCTCGGTCATCACACGTCCTCTCCCGCCCTCGTCAGGGCAGCGCGCGACACCCTGGCCACCGCATAGTCGACCATCCGGCCGTCGACGGCGATCGACGCCGACCCCGCCTCCACCGCCTCCTCGAACTTCTTCACGATGCGCCGGTGCTTGGCCACCACCTCGGGCGGGGGGGTGAACACGTCGTTGATCACGGCGACCTGGCGGGGATGGATCGCCACCTTCCCGACGTAGCCGCAGCGGCGGGCCAGCTCGCACTCGGTGCGGAGCCCCTCGACGTTCTCGAGGTCCATGTAGACGGCGTCCATGGGGTCGGCAACGCCGGCGGCGCGGGCTCCCAGGACCACCTGCCCCCGGGCCGTCAGGAGCCCGGTGCCCTCCGGTGTCCACTCGCAGCCCAGGTCCGCCACCAGGTCTCCCTCCTCCCCCGAACCGAACAGGACGGCGCGGATCCGCGGCGTGGCGGCGCACAACTCCCGGGTCCGCAGCACCCCGAGGGCGCTCTCGATGAGCGGGAGGAGCGCCGTCGCGCCACGCTCGGTGCCGGCGGCGATCTCGCTCACCGTGAGGGCTCCGTCGATGCGCGCCACGACGGACGGGTCCTCGGCCTTGGGCAGGACGATCCCGGCGGCGCCGGCGGCGGCGGCCGCCGCCACGTCGTCCCACAGGTGCGGCGTCTCCGCCCCGTTCACCCGGACGTAGAGCGGCAGCCCGGGGGGGCCGAGGGTCGCCAGGTGCGCCCGCGCCTCGGCCTTGGCCGCCTCGGGCACCGCGTCCTCGAGGTCGAAGATCAGCGCGTCGGCGCCCGATGCCGTCGCCTTGGCGACCAGCTCCGGGCGATTGCCCGGCACGAACAGCATCGACCTCATGGCCAGGTCCCTCCCTCGCCCCGGGCCGGGGCTGCCGGCACCTGGGGACCACTCCGCCGAGACATCGTCTCGGTACCGTACCAACTCCCTCCTGGCCGCCAGGCACGGCGCGGTCGGCGGAGCATTCGTTGACCCGCCCCGGGCACGGCGGTACCGTGCGCCCATGGGAACCGTGGGGAGGGTCGTGGTAGGGGTAGCCGAGCAACTGGGGATGACCCGCTCGCTGATGATCGCTGAGATCGCCGTCATCGGGCTGATCGTCGTGGTCCTGGTCGTGATCGTGGTGCTGACGGTGCGCAACAAGCGGCCGGCCGCGCCGGCCGCACCCAACGCACCACAGGACTACTACGGCGACCTGCAGTCCCAGGGCTCGCAGGCCGGCCAGCCGGACCCGTTCGCCGGGTTCGCCGCCGGAACGCCTGCCGGCGGCCCCCCGGCGGGCTTTCCGGGAGCCGGCGCCCCGGCGCCCGCGCCATCCGGTTCGGCGGCGACCGCCCCGGCAACCGGGCCCGCGCCCGGCGGAGCCCCGACGACGACGGCGCCCTCCCCCGGCCCCAACGGTGCAACAC
>JBOGGF010000307.1:0-9057 GCA_050743965.1 Acidimicrobiales bacterium | reverse complement strand
GCCGAGGTCCGGCAGTGACCGGCGACAACCATGTCGAGCTGCTCTGGGCGTCGCCGGGACCGGGGAGTTGGGTCCTCGACCAGGCCCATAAGGCGACGTCGGTGACCCTGCCTTGGCAGGACGTCTTTCCTACCGCGATGGCCGAAGGCTTCCGATCGTGGACGGCCCGCTACGGACTGCCTCTCAGTCACATTGAAGTGGGTTATGTCAATGGGTACGGCTACCTGCGCCCGCTCCCAGCCGGCGTCCACGACACCGGTCGGGCCGGCCCGCCGCCGGCGTTCGTCTTGAAGATCCTGGTGCGTCTGGTCCCCGAGCTTCGCCACCGGGCCGGTGCCGCCCGGGTGGCACGAGCCGAGCGGATCTGGCGGGCCGACGCCCGTCGCTGGTGGGGGGAGACGCGCCCCGCCCGGGTGGCGACCAACCTAGTCGTGCAAGCCGTCGAGGTGGGCCGACTGGACGACGCCGAACTGGCCGCCCACCTGCGGCTGGCCACTGCGGAACTGCGAGGTGGCTTGGTCGAGCATTTCGACCTGATCGGCGCCATCGCCCTGCCGGTGGGAGACCTGGTGCTGACCGCCGAAGGCTGGGGGATAGGTCCGACCGAATCGCTGGGCCTCCTGAGAGGGGCGACGCCGGCCTCAGCGGGCTTGGCCCGCTCCTTGAGTCGGGTCGGGACGCTCTTGGCCGCGGCCGGCACGACCGTCACTTCGCTCGACGACATCGCCCCGACCTCACCGGCCGGCGTCGCCCTGGAGGAAGCGCTACGCCTGCACCGATGGCGGCTGCTCGCCGGCGCCGACCTCGATGCGCCGACCATCGAAGAGATGCCCAATCTGGTGGCCGCCCTCATCGATGTCGGCAAAAAGGGCATCACGGAGGCCGGTGAGGCGCAGGCTGGCATCGATGCGATACGCGCACGGGCTCCGGCGGATGAGCGAGCGATCTTCGACCAGCTGCTGGCCGAAGCGTGCGCAGGCTACGCCCTGCGCGACGACAACGTCGGTGTGTGTGTGCAGTGGCCCGCCGGCCTGCTCCGCCGGGGCCTTCTCGAAGCGGGGCACCGCCTGGTCGCCCGTGGCGCCATCGACGCAGCCGAGCACGTCCTCGATCTCCACGTCGACGAGACCGTCGCCCTTGTGGCCGGCGACCCAGGCGGGGGCGGACTTGACGCGGTCACCGTTGCCGCCCGGGTCCAGGCTCGCTCCGCCGCCGACTCGGCCACCCCGCCAGTGCAGCTGGGAGCGCGTGTCGCGCCCGCACCCGATCCCTCGGCATTCCCTCCCGCCATGGCGGAAAATGTCCGAGCGATCGACGCCTACCGCCGGTTGGCGGACGGTGACGTGCGGCCCGGCGAGTCCAGAGGTACCGGAGTCGGCACCCGCCGCCACCGGGGCCGGGCCGTCGTGGTGGCGGAGGCCGCCGAGGCCCTCGAACGCCTCGTTCTCGGAGATGTGCTGGTCATTGCCACGACCAACCCCTGCGTGAATCCCGCCCTGGCGTTGGCCGGAGCGGTCGTGACCGAGCAGGGCGGCCTGCTCTGCCACACGGCCATAGCGGCCCGGGAGCTCGACCTGCCAGCCGTCGTCGGGCTGGCCGATGCGTGCAGGCTCATACCCGACGGCGCCACGATCGAGGTCGACCCAGCCTCAGGTACGGTTGCCGTTCTCTCCACTTCTTCTACCGGCGAGGGCCCCCCGCCGTCGTGAAGACCGATCCCCGACTCGCCGTCCTGCACGGGCTCAAGCTCACCGGCCGGGCCCTGCCGGATGGACTGGCCGAGCGATCCGGGATCGGGGTTGCTCAAATCGAGGCCGCGCTCTCCGAGCTGGCCGACGCCGGCCTGGTCGAGCGCCGCGACGGTTGTCTGTCCGGCTGGTCACTCAGCGGGTCGGGCCGCCGTGCGCACGTCGCCGCGCTCGAAGCGGAACGGGCGGCCGGGCACACCGGCGAACAACTCCGGAGAGCTTACGTTACCTTCCTGGGGCCCAACGCCGAGTTCAAGGCTCTCTGCACTGCATGGCAACTGCGTCCTGTCGGCCAACGGCTCATTCCCAACGACCACCGCGACCGAGCCTATGATGCCGCCCTCATCGATCAGCTGAGCGCTCTGCACGACGAGTTGGTGGCCATCATCGTGCCCTTGGCCGAGACCATCGATCGCTTCGCCACCTACCGTCCTCGCTTCGCCGCTGCCATGACCAGTCTGCGCGGGGGAGACCTCGACGCCCTGACCCGCCCGCTTTCAGGCTCCTACCACGACGTGTGGATGGAACTGCATCAGGACCTGCTCGACTCCCTCGGTCTGGCGCGGTCAGACGCCGACGGCCGTTCGAGACCTCCTTCAGAGCGCCCTCTCGGGGGTGAGCTGCAAGGCGACCCGCCGCCGCCCTGACCGCCAGTCTGCACGGCGCCATTGGAGAACGGAACATCCGATGCCGCCAGTGCCCGCTGATCAGTGATCAAAATTCGGTAGTTCTTCCGATGCCTCTCCGGCCCCGCTCCTCCAGGATTGGACACGACCACAGCCGTCACGACAGGAGGAGCACATGATGAGCAGCCCCATTTCAGCTATGTCGACCGGCCCAGGGGCGCAGACATCCGTCTCGCCGCGGATCCAGTCCGGGCCGGCCTCTTGGTGGCCGCTGGCCGCCTGTGGGATCTGGTTAGCGGTGGCTGCCATCGAGACGGGGATCGGGGTGGCCGCCGGATGGCCGGCCCAGTTCATGGGCAAGGGCGACCCTGGCAAGGTCGCCAGCCAATGGGTAAGCGTGGGAACCGCCATATCGCCACCGCTCTTCCTATTCATTGCCCTCGGGATCGGCGGAGCACTGGCCTTCGTCGTCAAGGGGCGAGTTTGGCGCGTGGTGGGCGGCGCACTTCTCACCCTGATCGGTCTCATCTCGACCGTTGCGACTCTGGGAGAGGTCGCGGCTGCGGCAACGCCGGCGGTTCCCCGAGGCGCCCAATGGTCGTGCCTTATCGGAACGGTCGTGTCGGTCGTCCTCGTGGGCGCCGGAATGGTCGCGACCAGACAAGCCGCCCGGCGCACCGCCGACGGGTAAACGGCCCAGGCCGCTCAACGTGGAGCGGATCGCAATCTCGCGACGGTAGATGCCGGCCAAGGCAATCTACGGCCGCTGTTGGCAGACGCTCACCCGTGCCGACCGTCCCGTCGTCGACGCGAATAGCGTTGCCGTTGCCGCCGTGGCCTTCGAGGAGCTCACGCAGCTGCGCTCGCCCGGGGCGTTGGGAGGCTGCCTCGCCGACCTTCACGCCGGGGCCAGACTGGTGACCCAGCTCCGCCAGTGGACCCCCCTGTCCGTGAGCGGTGCCAGAGCCCAGGGCCACTCCTGGACTGCCATCGTCGCTCAATTGGAGGTCAAGCCGGCTGGGGCCAGGTCTCTCCATCGCGATCACCTCACGGCCTGCGCGCACCCCACGCCAGAGGAGGATTCATGCTTCGCCGAGCCGGACCCAACACAGCCGAAGAGCCCGTGAGATACCGCTGTATCCCACGCTCGCGTCGCCAGTTTACAGCGAGAAACCCATACCCCACCAGCTGCTTCGGCCCTCGATGCCCTTGTCTTCCGACCGGAAACTGCTGAAAAGGATGGACATCACCGGGGCGGGCTGGAGCGTCGAGGACGCTGTGCCCGCTCCACCAGAGCCACTGTACTACAAGCATAGTACAGGCTGCGAGTGCCGGGAGGCGCATACCACCGGTACTATCTCGGGAGGTACTGTCCCACAAGGTGCAGGTCAGGCACCCGATCGAATATTCGGCACCCACAGGATCCCGATCACCTGGCGTGCTTTGCTCACGGCCACCGGATCGGCGACCAACAGAACCAGCCTCTTGTCCTGTTGATCGCCGTCGACCCCCTGCGACGGCGGCGTGCGGACCACCTCGGCCAGGTACACGGCTCATTCTTCGTAGTCCTGCGCTAGGATGAAATTGGCTCATCGAGGGCCTCTGCTCCGTCGCTTCTACGACGGGAAGATTGGCTGGCCCCCGTGGAAGCGTCTCTCCTCAATGGTGGAGTTCTCCCGCGCACCGGTTCGAGATATCCAGGTCCTGCGGACCCGCTCCCGCTGCGTCGACGGCTGACGGTCGGACTCGTGGCGCCCCCCTGGCTCCCGGTCCCACCTCCGGCGTACGGCGGGACGGAGAACGTCCTCGACACCCTCGCTCGCGGGCTCAGCGCCGCGGGACACGAGGTGCTCCTGTGCGCGTCGGGGGATAGCACCTGCCCCGTCCCGACGACCTCGGTGTTCGAGCGAGCAGTCGGCATGGGCTCAGGGAACAGCGTGGACGAGATCCGTCACGTCCTCCACTCCTACGAGGCGCTGCGCGACATGGACGTGGTTCACGACCACACGCTCGTTGGACCGCTGTACTCGGGAAACTTTCCACGGCTTCCGGTGGTGACCACGAACCACGGTCCGTTCAACGACGATCTCATCGAACTCTACCGGGTGCTCGGAGGCCGCGTGCCGGTGATCGCGATCTCCCACCACCAGGCCGCTACCGCCACCAACATTCCTATCGCTGCAGTGATCCACCATGGGGTCGACACCGACGACTTCCCCTTCGGCACCGGAAAGGGTGGCTACGCCGTCTTCCTCGGGCGCATGCATCCGGGCAAAGCCCCGCACGTCGCAGCTGAGATCGCCCGGACCGCCGGCTATCCACTCCGGATTGCGGCCAAGATGCGAGAGCCCGAGGAGCGGGCGTACTTCGAGGCGATGGTTCGCCCACTTCTCGGGACCGACGTGTCATATATCGGAGAGTTGGACCGCCAGGACAAGCTCGAGCTGCTGGCGGGAGCCGGGTGCCTACTCAACCCGATCGCTTGGCCAGAGCCTTTCGGAATGGTGATGATCGAAGCGCTCGCGTGCGGCACGCCCGTGCTCACGACTCCATATGGTGCGGCACCCGAGATCGTCAAGGACGGTGAGGTTGGGTGGGTACGCAGCCATCCCGCCGGGTTGGTCGCGGCACTGGGCAAGGTCCAAGACCTCGACCGGTTGGCGTGCAGGCGCCACGTCGAGACCCACTTTTCGGTGACGCGCATGGTCGCCCGCCACGTGGCGCTCTATGAGCGGAGCATCGATCGAGGGTCGACGGGCCTCCTCGACGAGGACATCGTCGGCGCCGCATGATCGCAATCGAGTCCCTGTCATCAGATGAGTAATCCCTGGACCTTCGCCGGAGAGCCGGCGACGAATGTCCAGGGCGGCGCTGTCACCCTTGTCGAGGGCACCTCGTTCTCCATCGCATCCCAAAACGGCGACATCGAGCCGGGCGGCATCGACGGCCTCTTCTTCGAGGACACCCGGTTCGTCTCCACCTGGCGACTCCACATCGACGAGGAGTCGCCCCAGGTGCTCGCCGTGGTACCTCGCCACCCATTCGCTGCGACGTTCGTCGCCAGGGGGCGTCCGAGACCCGGTTTCGCCGACAGCACCCTCTTGCTCCAGCGAACCCGCTACGTGGGGAACGGCATGCGGGAGGACCTGATAGTGCACAACCTGAGCCAGGAGCAAGCCGCCTGCACGATCGCCTTCGAGCTCGACGCCGACTTCGCCAATGTCTTCGAAGTGAAAGAAGCACACGTGAGGGCACGGGGTCACCGAAACGTCGATGTCGAGCGCTCAACGATGTCCTTCACATACCAGCTCCACGACGCCACGCGCAGCCTCACGGTGCGCTTCCCGGATGAGGCGCGGGTCGTCCCGGGTCTCGCAACCTTGGACGTCATCGTGCCTCCCGGCGAAGAATGGCGCGTCAGCCTCGAGTTCAAGCTCAACGTGGACGGCGACGCGATCGAGCTTCGCTATCGGGGCGACGATCCGGAGGAGCACTCCGTACCGGTCAGGCGCCTCCGGGCGTGGGAGCAGCAAACTCCGCGGATCCGCTGCGAGGACAAGGCCCTCGAGTCCACCTTTCTCCAGAGCGAGCGGGATCTCGGGGCCTTGCGCATCTTCGATCCCCAACGCTCCGACCGCTCGGTGATCGCCGCTGGCGCCCCTTGGTTCATGACCGTATTCGGACGCGATTCCCTGATCACTTCGCTCATGACGTTGGACGTCGACCCGAGCATCGCCGCTGGAACGTTGCAGACCCTTGCCCGGGCGCAAGGCGCGCACGTGGACGATCGCACCGAGGAAGAGCCCGGCAAGATCCTGCACGAGATGCGACGGGGCCTCACCGGCGCGAACGCTCGAGCCGGCTCGATCTACTACGGCTCGATCGACTCCACTCCCCTCTTCGTGCTCACCCTCGGCGCGCTCCAACGGTGGGGGGCACCCGAGGAGACCGTCGCCGAACTGCTTCCGCACGCCGATCGGGCACTCGAATGGATCGAGCGTTACGGGGATCGCGATGGAGACGGCTTCGTCGAGTACCAACGAGCGACGGAAAGAGGCCTTCTCAACCAGGGCTGGAAGGACTCCTTCGATGGGATCAGCTTCGCCTCGGGCCGCCTCGCGGAGCCCCCGATCGCTCTCTGCGAGGTCCAGGGCTATGTCTACGCCGCATACCTTGCCCGTGCCGATCTCGCTGCAACGCTCGGCGACGACGCAGGCGCCCGCAAATGGCGAGACGCCGCCGACAGCCTCAAGCAAGCATTCAATGAACGATTTTGGCTAGAAGAGCAAGGCTACTTCGCCCTTGGTCTCGACAAGGAGAAGCAGCCAATCGACTCGCTCACCTCCAACATCGGCCACTGTCTGTGGAGCGGCATCGTTGACGATGAGAAGGCCGAGCGGGTGGCGGAGCACCTCTGCGGGCCGGAGATGTTCAACGGCTGGGGTATCCGCACCCTGTCATCTTCGATGACGAGGTACAATCCAGTGAGCTACCACAACGGCTCCGTGTGGCCGCACGATAGTGCAATTTGCGCTGCTGGCCTCACCCGCTATGGATTCTTCGACCTCGCACAGCGTGTCACCCTCGGCCTCTTTGATTCAGCCGCCGCCTTTGGCGGACGCCTCCCCGAGCTCTTCTGTGGCTTTCCCCGCGAGGCGTTCCCGACTCCCGTCCCCTATCCGGCGTCGTGCTCACCACAGTCGTGGGCGTCGGCTGCGCCGTTCTTCCTGCTTCGTGCGACCTTGCTCGGCCTCGAACCCTCGATCCCCGACGGAAAGCTTACCTGCGCGCCCCACGTTCCCGAGGCGTACGGAGTGCTCTCCGTGGAGAATCTCTTCCTCTCACAAGGCCGGATCTCGATCGAAGCCACCGGCGAAGTCGCGAAGGTCAGCGGGCTCACTGATAGCATTCGTCTAGGGTCATAGCCGTCGACATTTGATGGCACGGCTGCCACTTGGTGGCCCCCATTCATGGGCGCTTGTCCTCGCCGCGTCGGATGGTGGGGGTGGCGCGCAAAGGGAAGAGTCCAGAAACCCGCGGCGAACGTCTTGACCAGCACGATCGGCTCGACGATGCCCCTTCGCCGTGGCCCGGTCCTTGCTCTACCGCTCGGTCCATCGCACCTTCGGGCTCGTACGCCTCCAGGCGCGCCGCGTCGGATCGGCGCACCGCCGGCCAGCGGTTCGTGCCGTCCCCCCACATAGCCGGCCACGTCTCGCTGGCGGGCGATGCCGACGAGGGTGGCCGCGAACCCGTGGTTGCCCTCGCCATGAACCGTCGGAGCGAAACGCACGACCGACGAGCGGACGCCGATGCCTCGCAGCGACAGGGCGAGCAGGGCAGTGGCCGCCCGGCGCCCGGCGGGGTTGGCCCGGACCTCGGGACTCGCGATGAGCCCGTCGTCCTCGCTGGCCACGCGGCCGGCCGTCAGGCCGATCATGCCCGAGGCGAGCACGAAGTGCCGATCGGAACCTGCCAGGGCGCCACCCATAGCCTTCACGTCGCGGCGGTCGGCGGCGCTGGCGGCGGCGAAGTCGCCGGCGAAGGCCAGCACGTGCGGGCAGGCCAGGTGGATCACCCCGTCGGAGTCGGCGGCCGCCTTGGCCAGGGCCTCAGGATCATCGAGGTCGCCCTGCTGGACCACGGCGCCCGCGGTCTCCAGCTGCTGCGCCGACGCCTCGGAGCGGGTCAGTCCGACCACATCATGGCCAGCGCCGAGCAGCTCGGGGACGACCGAAGAGCCGATCCAGCCCGATGCGCCGGTGACAAAGACTCTCATTGCGAAACCTCAAGAGAAGACGTGAATGTCAGTGACTGTCCTCGTCATATCTGTGATGGCGGTGACTGTCAACACTAGGATCGAGCCCATGGGTCGATGGGAGTCAGACAGCCGCGGACGCCTGCAGGAAGCGGCTCTCGCCCTCTACGCAGAACGAGGGTTCGACCAGACCACGGCCGCCCAGGTTGCGGAGCAAGCAGGGGTGACCGAGCGCACCTTCTTCCGGCACTTCGCCGACAAGCGAGAAGTCCTCTTCGGAGAGTCCGCCTTCCTGCAGGAGCAGATCGTGGCAGGCGTGGCAGGCGCGCCGGCAGCCGGCGGCCCCCTCGACGCCGTATCCCGGGGCCTCGACGCCGCCGTCGCCATGCTCGGCGAGTTCCGCCGGGACCTGTCCCAAAAACGCCAGGCCGTGATCGCCGCCAATCCCGAATTGCGCGAACGCGAGCTCGCCAAGCTGGCTGACTACACCGCCGCAGTCGGCGCCATTTTGCGTCAACGGGGCGTAAGGGAGCCCCAGGCGACCCTGGCCGCCGAGGTCGGCATGATGGTGCTGCGTGTGGCCCTTCAGCGTTGGGCGGGCGGAGATGACGACCGGGACCTCGCCACCATCATGCGCGACGCGGTGGCAGGACTGCGGGTGGTGGTGGCAGGCGGCTGAGCCCACCTCGCCACTGGCCTTCGGCGCCACTCGTAACCGAGTCCTTTTTTGGCGCCGGTGGTGAGCGTGACCGTCATCGGGTCACTCTCAGACCCAGATATTGCAACCGCGCTGGTCATCGGGGGTGTGAAAGAGTCGGGTAGGGAGCTGGCGAGGTGGCGGTGATCCAGCTGGGCCGGGGTGCATAGGACCCACGGGTATCCCGCAGGCCGCCGGTCTCCACAGCCGGGCCGCTCCTTTTCCAGC
>JBOGGF010000306.1:0-1729 GCA_050743965.1 Acidimicrobiales bacterium | reverse complement strand
GGTCGAAGTCGGCCGCGCCCCCGAGCACCGGGTCCGTGCCGGTCCTGCCGGTGATCGCGGGGAAGTTCGTCACCTGGATGCGGTCGACCAGGCCGGCGGCCATCAGCGCCCAGTTCATCGACAGGCTGCCGTGCGAGCGCAACGGTACCTCGGACTGCTCCTTGAGCCGGGCGACGACGTCGACGGCGTCGCCGCTCACGAGGTTCGCGTCCGGCCAGTCGAGAGATCCTTCCAGCGTGGTCGACACCACCGTTGCCGGCAGGCTCTGCATCCGGGTGACCCACGGGTCACGCACCTCGGACACCTCGCTGCTCGCGGCCAGCATCCGCGCGAACGCCCGATACGTGTTGGCCCCGAACACCATCCGCTGCTGTTCGCTGTACTGGGCGAGACGGTGGTCGAGCAGTTCGGGGCCCTGCTTGCCCCAGTAGCCGGTCCAGTTACCGCCAGCGGCGCCGAAGCCGTCGAGGCTGGAAAAGACGTCGAAAGTGTAAGTGGCTGTCATGGTGCTCTCCTCAAGTGCCGCTGATCGAGCTTTGCCGATCTCTCACCTTTCCAACGAACGGGCTCGCTGTCATCCGACACCACCGCGAAAAGTCACGACGCGAATCCGCCCCGACCGCCCGCGCCAATCCAGGCGGTGCGTGTCGGCGCCTCGGTGTACTGTCCGTCGAGCGCACCGAGGGCGCGTCGATCCAGAACACGCCACTCGCCGGGCTCTCACGCGCGGGCTCCCGGCTGACGCCGCGCGGCGTTGGGCGCGTAGCTGACCGACGCTCGGAAGGACAACGCAATGGCCGCCATCGCCCGGATGCGAACGATCGCGCTCGACTGCGCCGACCCGCAGGCGCTCGCCCGGTTCTATGGGGAACTGCTCGGCTGGCAGGTGACCAACGTCGAGCCTGACTGGGTCGATCTCGCCGGTCCCGGCGGGAGGCTCTCGTTCCAGCGCGCGCAGGATTACGTGGCGCCGACCTGGCCCGACCCGAAGGTGCCGCAGCAGGCGCACATCGACCTGACGGTCGACGACATCGACGCTGTCGAGCCGGCCGTACTCGCGCTGGGCGCGACGAAGACCGACCTGCAGCCCGGCGTCCCGGACAGCAACTGGCGCGTCTACCTCGACCCGGCCGGCCATCCGTTCTGCCTCTGCTGGGACTAACCACCGTCTGCCCAAACCGATCAAGACGCCATTGACCCGTGAGGCTGCCCGCCGTGATTGGACTCGGACCAGTCGCCTGGCCACCTGCCCCGATCAGAACCGCGCGGCTCGTGCTGCGCGAGCCCGAATCCCGGGACCGTGCGGCGTTCATCAGGCTGTTCACCTCGTCGGAGGTGGGCACCTATATAGGCGGCCCTCGACCGCGTGATGAATTCGAGCGCGCGTTGCCCGAGACGCCCGCACGGCGTCCCGGCCTTTTCGTGGTCGAGCTCGACGGAGCGATGATCGGCGTCATCGAGCTCAACCGACGCGACGCGGAGCATCGAAGTCAGGTCCGTCCGGATGCCGGAGAGGCCGAGCTCGGCTACCTGTTCCTGGCAGAGGCATGGGGGCGCGGGTACGCCGCCGAGGCGAGCGCGGCGGCGCTCGGCTGGTTCGCCGAGGCGCTTCCCGGCGAGCCGGTGGTGCTCTGCACCCAGACCGCCAACGACCGCTCGATGCGCCTCGCGGCGAAGCTGGGGTTCACCGAGGTAGAGCGGTTCGAAGCCTACGGCGCCGAGCAGTGGT
>JBOGGF010000305.1:0-1838 GCA_050743965.1 Acidimicrobiales bacterium | reverse complement strand
GGAAGCGCTCTACTCCGAGTTCAAGGACCCGAACTACGCGGCCGCGCCGGTGCTCCGCCGCATGGTTTCCGCGGAGCGACTGGGCCGCAAGACGGGGCTCGGCTTCTACGAGTACAAGCGGTAGCGGTCCGGCCCGGTAGCCGTATCGGGTAGCCGTATTGCCCCGGGACCGGGGAGAATGGTGTCGATGGCCGAGCGCGACCGCCCCTGGTTGATCCGGACCTACTCGGGTCACTCCTCGGCCCGCGCCTCCAACGAGCTGTACCGGACGAACCTGGCGAAGGGTCAGACCGGGCTCTCGGTGGCCTTCGACCTCCCGACCCAGACCGGCTACGACCCCGACGCCCGCGAAGCCGCCGGCGAGGTCGGCAAGGTCGGGGTGCCCGTCGCCCACCTGGGGCACATGACCGAGCTGATGGCCGGGATCCCCGTCGCCGAGATGAACACGTCGATGACCATCAACGCCACCGCCGCCTGGCTCCTCGGGCTCTATGTCGCCAACGCCCAGGGCCAGGGGGTCGACCCGGCGGCGCTCCAGGGTACGACCCAGAACGACATCGTCAAGGAGTACCTGAGCCGGGGCACGTTCATCTTCCCGCCCGAGCCCAGCCTCCGCCTGACGGTGGACACCATCGCCTACACGGTGCACCACGTCCCCAAGTGGAACCCGGTCAACGTGTGCAGCTACCACCTGCAGGAGGCAGGGGCCACGCCGGTCCAGGAGCTCGCCTACGCCCTGGCCACGGCCATCGGGATCCTCGACGCAGTGCGCGGCTCTGGGAAGGTCAGGCCCGACGACCTGCCCCGGGTGGTCGGCCGCATCAGCTTCTTCGTCAACTCGGGTGTCCGCTTCGTCGAGGAGACGTGCAAGATGCGGGCGTTCACGGCGATGTGGGACCGCATCTGCCGGGAGCGCTACGGGGTGGAGGACCCCAAGCTCCGCCGCTTCCGCTACGGCGTCCAGGTCAACTCGCTGGGGTTGACCGAGCAGCAGCCGGAGAACAACGTGCCCCGCATCGTCCTCGAGACCCTCGGGGTGACGCTGTCGGCCGACGCCCGGGCCCGGGCGATCCAGCTTCCGGCGTGGAACGAGGCGATGGGCCTGCCGCGACCGTGGGACCAGCAGTGGTCGCTGCGGGTCCAGCAGATCCTGGCCTACGAGTCGGACCTCCTCGACTACGCAGACCTCTTCGAGGGGTCCAAGGTGGTCGAGGCCAAGACGGCCGAGCTGGTCGAGGCGGCGTCGACCGAGCTCGCCGACGTGCTCGCCCTCGGTGGCGCCTTCGCCGCCATCGAGGACCTGAAGACCCGCCTGGTGAAGAGCCAGGCCGAGCGGGTGCGGCGCATCGAGACCGGCGAGCAGAAGGTGGTCGGCGTCAACTGCTTCACCGAGACCGCCCCATCCCCCCTCACCGCCGACGAGGGCGCTGAGCACATCTTGAAGGTGGATCCCACCGTGCAGGCGCGCCTGCAGGAGGACGTCGTCGCCTGGCGGTCCCAGCGTGACGCGGCGGCGGTCGGGCGGTCGCTCGCCGAGCTGCGCCGGGTGGCCGGCGACGATCGCGAGAACATCATGGCGGCGACGATCGCCCTCGCCCACGCCGGCGGCACGACCGGGGAGTGGGCCGGGGTGCTGCGGGAGATGTTCGGCGAGTACCGGGCGCCGACCGGGGTGGCGGGCGCCGTGGGCCGCCGGGCGGCCGCCACCGCAGGCACCGCAGGCACCGAGGGCCCGGCGGACGACGTCCGGGCCCGGGTCCGGGCACTGGCCGAGTGGACGGGGGGGCCGCCGCGATTGCTGGTGGCCAAGCCGGGCCTCGACGGCCACTCCAACGGCG
>JBOGGF010000304.1:0-8399 GCA_050743965.1 Acidimicrobiales bacterium | reverse complement strand
CCGAAGGCAGCGTAACCATGTCAAGAAGACCGTCGGTGAGCTGTATGCGGGAAAACCGCACGTACAGATCGAAAGGGGGATGGGGAACCGGGCTCGCAAGAGCACCGCGCCCCTGACTACCAATGGCAAGGCCGGAGTGGTTGCGGACCTTCCTCGCCGTCTACCGCTCGGGGTCCATCACGGACGCGGCCCGACTGCGGTCGCTCTCGCAGCCGGCGGCAAGCCAGCAACTCGCCGCGCTCGAGCGCGCCGTGGGCACGTCGCTGTTCGTCCGGTCCCCCGCCGGCGTCCTGCCCACCGAACGCGGACGGTCGCTGTACGGGGAAGTGGCCGCCGCTATGGACCAGCTCGAGGCAGTGCTCGCCGGCCTCGATGCCGGCCGCGTCGGCGAGGCACAGCCACCGCCGCTCCGGTTCGGATCCTCGGCGGAGTACTTTGCTGCAGCGCTCATGCCGCGCCTCCTGGCGTTGGACCTCCCCGTCGTGGCGCGGTTCGCACCCGACGGCGAGCTCATCGAGCACCTCGAGCGAGGGGAGCTGGACGTCGTGGTCACGAGCGGCACGCCGGCACGCCGGTCGGTCGTCTCGGTGCCCGTCGGCGAGAAGCGGTTCGTCCTCGTCGGCCCTCCTGGGATCGCGCCGAAGGGCTTCGGGTCACTCGAGACGCTCGGCTCGTGGCTTCGTGAGCGCCCATGGGTCGCCTACAGCCGGGAACTGCCGATCACCCGACGGTTCTGGCAAGTCCACCTCGGCGGGCCTTTCCCTTCCCAGAACCTCCGGGTCGTCGCCCCGGACCTGCGAGCCGTCGCCTCCGCTGTCGCCGGGGGGATCGGTTGCAGCCTCCTGCCGGCGTTCGTCTGTGCCGACTCGCTCGCCGAGGCGCGCATGGTGGAGGTGCACCCGGTAGCGGATCTCGTCGCTCCGGAGCCGTGGTCGGTGTCGTTCCGGGACGGCGAGAGCTCACGTCCTGCCGTCGCCCGCCTCGTCGGAGCCCTCGAGGACCAGTCGCCGCGGTGAGGCCGAGCCGTCACCCGGCTCCTCGACGGCGGCGGGTGGCCGGCCTTCGATCACCCTGGTCGCGAGAGGCCACCCGGATGCGAGCGCCGTTGGGTAGTCAACATGAACGCGCAGCGACGAGCGTGGTGATGATGGCAGCGACCGCTTGAGCTGAGCTGCTCACGGGGATCCCGGAAGCGCCGTTGCCGGGACACCCGTGCGCCCCGCAGTGCCGCCGCCGAACTGACGGCGTCGGGGACCCCGACGTAGCCTGACGAGGCAGGTAGTGGGAACCGGCGAAGGAGGTGGCGATGAGCCCTGGTCTCGTTGAGCACGAGCTCGGGCCGCCGAGCGCCACCTTGCGGCTCCGCACCTACCGCCAGGGTCTTGCCGCCAAGGCTGGGCACGACCTGGTCCTCGAAGCCACGGTTTGGCACGGGAACGTCGTCGTGCCCGACGAGCCGGCTGGCGTCCCCTCCGTCAGGATCGAGGTCGACCTGCGGAGCCTCCACGTCGTCGAGGGCAGCGGCGGGGTGAAGCCGCTCACCGATGGCGACAAGGAGGACATCCGCAAGACGATGCAGAAACCGCTGCGGATCGCCGACTACCCGACGGCGACGTTCCGATCGACCGAGGTGAGCGTCGACGGCGACCATGCGACGCTCCAGGGCGAGCTGACCCTGGCAGGCCAGACCCACCCCGTGGAGCTCCACGTTCGCCGCGAAGGGGGTGGCACCGTCGTCGGCCATGCCGAGATCATCCAGAGCGCGTGGGGCATCAAGCCCTACAGCGGGTTCCTTGGTGCCCTCAAGCTTCGCGATGCCGTCGACGTCGACGTGTCCACCCCGCTCCCGGACTGACTCGTCCAACCGGCGGTCGGGGGGATGCGTCGACGCGGCAGGAGCAGCTCGTCGTGGTCGGCGGCGCGAATCCCACGGCGCCGTTTGGTCCGATCCAGCCGGCTCCCGTGCCGGTAGCGTTCACCGACACCCACACGTCCAGCGGGCCCGATCCCCCGGGGATCTCGTTCGCCCTCCACCGGCCGTCGAAGTAGTCGTCGGCGCAGGTGGTGATCAATGTGTAGTCGTAGTAACTCCCGGCAACCATGCCCGGACCGCAGGGCGGGACCACCTCGGTCCCGAGGCACGACCCGTCCGGGCCGCCGCCGTTCCCCGGTCCGGGAGCCGGACCGGGGAAATGGCCGCCCACCAAGTCAGGTAACGTGATCGGCGGACAGGGCGGCGGCGTGCTGCTCCTGTTGGTCCCGGTGGTGGTGGACCGATGTCCGAGCACGAGACCCGAGTCGATCAGCTCAGTGCCTGCCCACACCGTTCCGGAGAGCATCGGCCCGGATGGGGGCGCGGCCGAGACCGGCAGAGCCGGCAGGTTCGCCCACGGATCGCTGGCCGGATCGAGAGCGGCGGCGTACCCACCGATCAGGTGTCCGTCGCGGGTCAGGTAGGGACTGATGGTGACCAGCCGGCGGCCCGACCAGGCGAAAGACCGCGCATCCTGGAGGACGGTGGTGGCCGGAACAGGGTGACCACTTGCCAGTTCTCACGTCGAGAAGCGCAGATGTCCCGTCGACCCGAGCCGGGCAGCTCTCGGCAGGCAGGCACGAAGAACCGCCGAGGAGCGCGACGGACCGTCCCGCGGAGACCACCGTCGCGTCGAGGGCCGACACGCGCCTTGGAGGCGGCGGCCCCCGATGCCACCGGGATGTTCCGGGGTGCCAGCGGAGCGCCTGGACTTGGGCGGAGATCCCCACACCGCCGGTGCCACTCGCCCGCGATACCTGGCGGGTCACCCAGACGTAGAGGGTTCCGGCGTAGGTTGCGCCATCTGGCAGCGTCGTCGTCGAAGAGCCGTGGCCGCCCAAGACGATCAACCTCGTCCCGCTCCAGACCACCTGGGCAGCGGTTCGTGGCGCCATCGGAGGCGTGGCAAGCCGGTCCACGGCCCCGGCGGAGCCCCAAGAGCCCTTCGTCTCGCAAGAGGTGGAGCGCGCGGATGACGGCGTTCTTGTTGTCACCCAATGATCGTGGCGAGCTCCTTGGCCCGACCGTTGCGGCGGCCGGTGGAGCTCGCCGCGCCCTCGCTTGCCCCAGTGGTCCGCTCACTGCCGACGCTCGCCCGCGACCTCAGGGCTGAGTCACGACCTCTTCACCCTTGTGGCGCCGGAACGGCCCCATCACCTCGCTGGCAAATTCATCCATTTGGTCGAGCAATTCGTCCAGTTGCTCCGCTCGGTTGATGTAGGTGATCGCATCAACTCCACCCTCAGCCAGTTGGTCGCATTCTTCTGAGGCAATACCAAGCGTCGAGAACTGAATCCGGAACGGGTCAGCACCGCGACCAACGTCCGCACGCAACGCCCGCAGGCGCGCCGTCAAATCCAGGCAGCGTTGCACGTTCTCCCGGCGCCCTACGTAGCCGTCGCCCCATTGTACAGCGCGCCGCAAGGCGCGGTCGCTCGTGCCGCCGACGAAGATGGGCACCGGCGCGGGTGGTTTCGGGTTGAAATAGAGAGGGCCGAAGTCCCAGTGCCGGCCGTGGTACTCAGCGGGTTCGCTGAACCACAAGCGGCGACATGCCGCGACAGTTTCCTCCAGGACCGCTCCTCGCTGATCGAAGTCAACGCCAAGCGTCTCGAACTCTTCGGCCATCCACCCCGCTCCCACGCCCAGCTCAATCCGCCCGCCAGAGATCACGGCCAGCGTGGCAATCGCCTTCGCCGTGAGGATGGGGTGGCGAGCGCAGCGAGGTACACCTCAGTGAGGAACCGCACGCGTTCAGTGACCGCAGCCATGGCCGCGAAACTGACCCAGACGTCAAAGAAATCGTCGCCCAGGTACGGACAAGTTCCATCCTCACTGTAGGGGTAAGCCGACGACATTCTCACTGGCATGGCAATGTGGTCGGCCATCGAGACGCCGTCAAATCCCAGTTTCTCTGCCCGCTGGGCAACCTCGAGCACTGAGGTCGCGTCACTCGGGCAATGAATGTAGAACAGCACCCTGCGATGCTAGGAGTTCCCGAGTGGGCCATCAAGCGAAGCCAACCGCGCCATACGGCTCTGCGACGATGAGCCTCCGACGATGGCGTCACGCTTCACATGCGAGATCAATCGTGGCGACCCACTTCCTCGATCGTCACGCGCGATCATGCCAGCGCGCCCGTTATGGCTGCCAAGTCCGAGCGCTTCACCTCGACGTTGATCCGCGTCGTCTCGAGCGGCAGTTCGCGCAAGAACGACACCGTTTCCAAGTGCGCAGGATGCGTCCGGTACGACTTGAGGGCTTCGGTGCTTTCGAACACGATCATGAGGACGATCGCCTTCGAGTCATCGCCGTCCCTCGAAACCGACAAGAATTCCACGCTTGGGATCGCGGCGAGCCCACGTAGGCGCTCCTCGACGTTACCGAGTTGATCTTCGTCGAGCGTGGGGGCACGGTGGCGTAGCACGTGGAACACCATCGAAGACCTATGTTCAAGCATCTGAGCTGCCTTCTTCGGGCATTTCCCCTGCGGAGTGCATCCGGCGCTTGGCCTACGCTCCGGACACGACGCCGCCCTGCCGGTCCAGGTGCCGTTGGATGCGACCCCTCCAGCCTGCGCGCTACCCGGCGGCCGCCAAACGACTTCGTCATGTGTCGTCAGGAGCCACACAACCGCGCGTTTGGCTGCGAGCTCTACGACTCAGCTCGGACCTTCAATGGTTTGCCATTGAGCCGCGCGCTCGTTTCGATCATCACCGGCTCGGCCATGGAGCCGTGCGTGAAGCAGCTAGCTCGGGCCACCCGGATGAGCTCCGCGATCCGTTCTTTTGGCTCATCCGAGGCGATGTCGACAGCGACGTCGATGCCCATGCTGCCGCTCTTGATGGTGCCACCGAGAACCGAGCCCTGCCGGTAGAAGCGCAAGGTCTGGTCGACTTGCACGTCCGTGAGCGAGAGCTTCATCAACTCTCCCGACCGGGAGATCTGCGTCAGAAGTCAAAATGCGAGCCCAGCGCTGAAGTAGGCGAGCGGCGGTGGCGCCTCGTCTTCTCCTCCGAGGGCTTTGCCCTCGTCGCAGAGCATCTCCCAACGGCTGTTGCGAATGGCGCCTGTGGTCGTCTCCCCCCACACCTCGGCTCGCTTCTTCTGTCCACCCTCACTTCCAGCACTGACGCGGATGACGAGCTCCAACGTGCCCGGCGAGCTGCTCCTGGAAGGAACTGCTGACGGCGCATCTTCGAGCTTCTTGACGATCTCATTCACGTGAGGCATCCTGTCTAGCGAGTGCTGCGCTTCTTCACGAATCGTTGGCGATCCTTGAGCGCCGTCAGGCTACATGCGTGCGGCGGTCGAATCCAGCGGAGTGGTGTCGCCCGCCCATTGCTGGGGGGTGTTGGACGCCGCGTTGATTGGTCACCATCGGCACCTCTGCGGACACCGAGAGTGCTCATGAAT
Source organism: Acidimicrobiales bacterium (assembly GCA_050743965.1). Classification (GTDB taxonomy): domain Bacteria; phylum Actinomycetota; class Acidimicrobiia; order Acidimicrobiales; family RAAP-2; genus DAHUZJ01. Next base: position 2,950 of record JBOGGF010000304.1, on the reverse strand, counting down.
TGGGTGCGGCGCTCCAGGAGCGACTACGCGGCCAGCGGGATGACCACCTTGTGGTAGCGCGACTCGTGGACGCGCCGACGTTCATGGTCGAGGTGGAACCGCCAGTATTCGTCGAAGTCGTCGTTCGCCCGGACCGCTCAAGCTTCAGGACGGCCTCGGCGCCGTCGACGGACCAGCGGGACCCAGTCAGATCCATCCTGTCCCGGACAACGTGTCTCACTTCTCCTTCGATTGCCCCGGGCGTGGTGGCCAAGTTCTGGGCCGAAGTGTGCCAGGAACGGGTGGGAGCGGTCCCGATCCAGATCTGCCACGAGGACAACCGCGCCGTCCACGTCGCAGAGTACGAGGGACGCCCCGGGCGCCGCCCGCTGACGCGCGCCGAGTTGCAGCAGTTGTTCGACGTGGCGGACGACGAGGTCACCGAGATCGCCCAATCGGACCGCAAGGGATGTTGGGAGCGCTCCGGCGTCGATGTCACCGGCCATTCCCCCAGGTCACGGCCTCTTCTGGTTGGTCGGGCTGCCCGGATTTGAACCGGGGACCTCTGCGTCCCGAACGCAGCGCGCTAACCAAACTGCGCCACAGCCCGTCGCCGGCACCAACGCCGACGGCCCTTCGAGCCTAGCCGCGGTACCGGCCAGTGCCCGAAGGCGTCCTGGCGCCGCCGCCGGTCTCGTCGGGCGAGTCCACACCCGGTCCGGCCGGTCCTCGACCGTCCGGGAGCGGGCCGGACCGATCCGGTCGCTCTTGGCGGTCGTGCCCGGCCGTCCGTTCGGTCACCTCGGGCAGGTCGGACCGCTCGGTGCGGGGGAGTGGCTCGGTCCCCGGGACGACCTTGCCCACCTCACCGGGCGCTGCGGGGGCGTTGGTGGACGGGGTCGTCCGAGCGACCTCCGCCCCCCCCTCCTCGGCCGGCCGGCGGCGGGCCACGACCTGGGACACCCGGCGCTTGTCCATCTCCTGGACGGTGAGCTCCCAGCCGTCGACGGCCAGCGTCTCCCCCTCGTCGGGGATGTGGCCGAAGCCGTCGAAGATGTAGCCACCGAGGGTGACGTAGTCCCCCTCGGGGATGTCGATGCCCAGGCGCTCGCGCACCTCGTCGACGTTGACCCGGCCGTCGACCAACCACCGGGTGCCGTCGACGCGGACGATCGCCGGCTCGTCGTCCGTGTCGAACTCGTCGTGCAGCCCGCCGACGATGGGCTCGATCAGGTCCTTCATGGTGAGCACGCCGGACACACCGCCGTACTCGTCGACTACCACGGCAAAGCCCCGCCGCTGGCGGCGCATCTCCACCAGGGCGTCGAGCACCCGGCGCGACTCGGGGATGACGTAGGCATGGCGGATCCGCCGGGAGATGTCGATGGCGGACAGCCCGTCACCCGCAGCCCCGTCACCGTCCCCACCGGCGCCCTCACCGAGGAGGCCGGGCCGTCCTGGTCGGCGGGAGCGGAACAGGTCGTTCACGTAGAGGACGCCGACGACGTCGTCGAGGTCGCCGTTGACGACAGGGAAGCAGCGGTGCCCCGACTCCCGCACCGCCTGGGCGACCTCTTCGACGTGGACGGGGATGGTGAGCGCCACCACGTCGACGCGGGGGGTCATCACCTCTCGCACGTCCATGTCGCGCAGGTCGGTGAGCGCCTCGGTGATCAGCCGCTCCTGCTCGGCGGCCGCGGCACTCTCGTACGCGGTGGCGGTGTCGGCACGTAGGTCGCGCTCGCTCCGGCCGGAGCGCCACCACCGCCGGCGACTTGGCGGACCGTCAGGTGGGGGTCGGTGCGGTCGTCTTCTGGGCACGAGTCGGCGGGGTCAGCTCCCTGGTGCGGCGGGGACCAGTTCGGGGCCGCGGCCGACGAGGACCGGCACGGGCTGGTAACTGTCGTCCTCGAAGGTGCCGCCGGCCAGGAGGGCACGGGTCGCCTGCCGGAGCCGGAGAGGGTCGAGCGGCTTGACCAGCCAACCCTCGGCCCCGGACCGCCGGGCGAGGACGACGTCGGGCCGGCGGTCGAGCAGCATGAGCACCGGGACGTGCGGCACGTCGAGGTACGACTCGTCGAGTCGCAGCTCGAGGCAGACGGCCATGCCCCCCATGTTCCCCATCTGCAAGTCGACGATCACGAGGTCGGGCGCGGACGCGAGCACGGCGGCGACGACCTCCCGTCCCGAGCGCGCCTCGACCACATCGATGTCGGGTCCGGCGGTCACGGCCGCGACCTGTCGCCGCACGCTGGGAGCGTCACTGGCGACGAGGATGGTTCCCACGGAACGAGCCTATCCGACGCCTGCGCCAGCCCCGGTAGCGCCCGTGGTGGCCGAACCGTTCGCCGCGGCGCTCCCGCCGGCGGTGGCGGCGAAGAGGTGGTCCGCCACGGCGACGAGCCCCTCGACGTCGTGGACGTCGGTCACGAGCAGCGGCACGCGGCCCACGGGGGCCGGCGCCAGCTGCTCCGCCAGTCCGGCGAAGGCGGCATCCTCCGCCTCCGCCTGGAGCTCGAGCTGCTCGAGGGTGGCGATGATCGCCGCCAGGTCGCTGCCGGCCGGCGGCGAGGGCACGGCGGGCAGCCTCTTCCCGAAATGGGGGTGGACCCGGTTCACCACCAGGCCGGCCGGCCGGACTCCGCTCTCGACCAGCTTTCCGGTGAAGAACGACGCTTCCTCGACCGCGTCCGGGCGTGGCGAGGTGACCACGACGTAGGCGGTTCGCGGGTCGCCGAGCAGCTCCCGGACGGCGTTCGCCCGATCGTGGAACCCCTGTTCCATGCCCTCGAACGCCTGGAAGAAGGCGACGGCGTCGTGGACGATGTCGGCCCCGGCGACCTTGGCGATGGTCCGCAGGAGGGCCTGGGTGGCGAAGTTGACCGCTCGCAGGTAGGCCCGCGTCGGCAGCAGGAGGGCCCGGAAGAGGCGGTTCTCGAGGAAGTGGGTGAGGCGTCGGGGGGCGTCGAGG
>JBOGGF010000303.1:0-9381 GCA_050743965.1 Acidimicrobiales bacterium | reverse complement strand
CAGGCTGCCGCAAAATGAGCTGGCGGGCTGACACGGACCCGCACTCGGGGCCGACGTCGGAGAATGGAATACCGACTATTCGGGTATGTGGAGTTGCACTCTGTAGTTGCATTGACTAGTATGGAGGTATGGCCTACTCCTACCTTCGGCCGAATCGGGACCAGCCGCTCCTGCTGCCACCCGACGTAAGGGAGTGGGTGGGCGCCGATCACCTCGTGTGGTTCGTCCTCGATGTCATAGCCGAGCTCGACCTGTCCAGGTTCCACCGGTTGCACCCGAACGACGGGGTGGGCAGACGTGCCTACGACCCCGAGATGATGCTGGCGCTCTTGGTCTACGCCTACGCGACCGGCACCCGCTCGTCGCGCCGGATCGCCCGGGGTGTGAGGGAGGACCTCGCGATGAAGGTGATCTGCTGCGACGTGGTCCCAGAGCACGACGCGATCGGCCGGTTCCGCGCCGACCACGAGCAGGCGATCAAGGAGGCCTTCATCGACGTGCTCTCGCTGTGCTCGAAGCTCGGGCTCGCCTCGCTGGGCCAGGTGGCGATCGACGGGACCAAGATCGGCGCCGACGCAGCGCTCGACCAGAACCGCCGCGAGCAGGCGATCCGAGACGAGGTCGAGCGGATCATGGCCGAGGCGGCCGCCGCCGACGGTGCACCCACCCAGCCGACACTCGGTGGCGAGGACCCGGAGCCGCCGGCTCCAAGGAGCGGTCGTCTCGAGCGCCTGCGGGCAGCGCTCCGAGAGATCGCCGCTGAGCGGGCCGCACGCGAAGAAGCGGAGAAGGTGCAGACCGAGCGCTGGGCGAAGGATGCCGAGGAGGGGCGCCGGCCCCGTGGCCGGGCTCCCGGTGACCCCGCACGGGCGCTCGTGCGGGCAGAAGCCGACCTCGTGGCGGCGCATGCGAAGGAAGAGAAGGCTGGCTCTGCTCTGGAGAAGCTCGCCGCTGCAGAGCAGGTGGTCCGGGCAGAGCACCAGCTCCGAGAGGCGCGCGACCGGCTCTCCGAGGCGCCGGCGCCCAAGGATCCCGAGGCCAATACGACCGACCCCGAGAGCAGGATCATGAAGACGACGACCGGTTGGATCCAGGGGTACAACGCTCAGGCTGCGGTCAACGCCAACCAGGTGATCGTGGGCGCCGACGTGACCAACCAGGCCAACGACGTCGCACAGCTCCTGCCCATGATCGTCGTCGTCGAGCAGAACGCCGCGGCAGCCAAGCTCACCGATGTGATCGGTACGGTGACGGCCGACGCCGGCTACTGGTCCGAGGAGAACGCCGTGGCTCCGGGCCCGGACCGCCTGATCGCGACGACGAAGGACTGGAAGCAGCGACAGGCGGCGCGAGAGATGGGGACGACCGTCGGAGAGCCGCCCGAGGAGGCGAGCACCCTCTTGAAGATGGAGCACCGTCTCCGCACCATTGAAGGTGCCGCCACCTACGCCACGCGTTCGTCCACCGTCGAGCCGGTGTTCGGCCAGGCGAAAGAGAACCGCGGTGCCCGGCGCTTCATGCGTCGGGGTCTCGACGCCGCCAAGAGTGAGTGGTCCCTCATCTCTACGACGACCAACATCTTGAAGATGCTCACCTTCGCCGACGGACGCTCCCTGGCCGAGTTCCTCGCTCCCGGTCCCTGAGCCGGACCGGTCGTTCATCGAGCCGACGCTCGAGCCCGATCGGGCGCCCAGCGTGCTGCGCGTCCCGCCTGGGAGCGCGTCGATCGGCCAATCTCCTCGATCTCACGGCGATAGTTCGACTTCGGGCAAGTCGCTACCCCTGTCATTCGATCAAAGTCCGCCGCGGTCAGCGAGGCAGCAGGCCCCTTCCACTCGCTATCACCTCAAAGCGCGGCAGGCTGCCAGGAGGTGGATCACCCGTATGACGGGCGATAGGGGCGCGCGCCCAAGCCGGTGGTGCGAGGTTCGGGGCTGCAAATAGGGGGCAGCCAAGGCCGGACGTCAACGCCGCCGGACGTTGTTCAGGCACCAATATCGGTGACGTCAACGTTCGATGCATAGCAGGCAAACATTCCGAGGTCGGCCGGATCAACGGTCACGACCACCGCGCCTCCCGCAAGATCAGCCACGGCGACTCCGCGTACGACCTCCGCCAACACGGCGGCAACGGTCCCGACCGGCAGCTCCCGGGTCATGGGCCCGCTCTCTGCGCGGCACCGGGGCGAGGTGACGTCGCACGCACCGGGGACTACCCTCCGACCTCGGTGGTTGGGGTGACGCGGGCGGAGGGCCCGACGACCGAGGGGAGGCTGCAATGTTCCGTCACTGGTTGGCTGGCGACTTCGGCGCGGCGACGTTCGCCGTGGCGATGGCGACCGTCGTCGGGGCGGCGCTCGTGCTCTGGTTCGTGTGCCGGCGGTACTCGCCTCGCCCGGCGATGGTGGCGGCGATGGTGGTGCTCGGCGCATCCCTCCTCTTGCCGTGGATGTCCTACGGTTCGGCCGCGTCGGCGTCGACCTCGCCCCGCCCTGTCCCGGTGGCCAGTCCCGGCGAGCTCGCCCACGCCTTGGCCGGGGGGCACGTGCGCCAGGTGGCGACGGTCGCCGGCTTGTGGATGTCACCGGCGACGGTGACCGTCTACGAGACGTCGGGTGGTGCCTGGCACCAGACGGTCGCCCCGGCGAACCTGCTCACGGCGAAGGAACGCGGTCGTGCAACTCGGCTCGAGGTGGCGCACCTGCCAGCGTCCGTCAGGGCCCAGATGGGCGGCACCGCCAACGACTATTTCATCGCCTTCCTCGTCTTCGAGGCGCTGGCGGTGACCGCCGGCGGGATCGTCGTGGCGTCCGTGCTGGGGCGGCCCCGCCGAATCGACCTGGACCGTGCCATGGCACAGCTCGTGGCCGAGCACCACGGCCGCGAGACCGTCTGACCGTTCGACGCCCCTCAGGGGGTCGGCCCGGCGCGTGGCGGTGCCAGGGCCTAGCTTGCAGCACGATGCGCTACTCGTCGGCCGGGGGGCGGTGGGTGATCGCCGCCACCGTGCTCGGCTCGGGGATGGCGTCGATCGACGCGACCGTCGTCGGCATCGCCCTCCCGAGCATTGGCCGCCAGTTCCATGCCTCGCTCGGCGGGCTCGAATGGGTGGTGACCGGCTATCTCCTCACGCTCGCCGCCTGGCTCCTCATCGGCGGGGCGCTCGGCGACCGCTACGGGCGCCGGCGCGTCTTCACCGTGGGCGTAGCGTGGTTCACCCTCTCGTCGGCTGCCTGTGCCGTGGCACCCGGGACGACGGCGCTCATCGTGACCCGTGCGCTGCAGGGGGCCGGCGCCGCCCTCCTCACCCCCGGGAGCCTTGCCATCATCGAGTCGACGTTCGAGGGGGAGGACCGCGGGCGGGCCATCGGTGCCTGGTCGGGGCTCGGCGGGGTCGCCACCGCGGCGGGGCCGCTCCTGGGTGGGTACCTGGTCGCCGCCTCGTCCTGGCGATGGATCTTCGTCATCAACGTCCCCCTGGGCGCTCTCGTCCTGTGGTTGTCGGCCCGGCGCGTCCCCGAGTCGAGTGACCCGGCGGCCCCGGCCCGGTTGGACTGGGGCGGCGGGCTCCTGGCCGTGCTGGGCCTCGCCGGCGTCACGTACGGGCTCATCGAGGGCACCGCGCAGGGGTGGGCCAGCGCGCCCATCCTCGCGGCATTGGCCGGCGGAGTGGCAGCCCTCGTGGCCTTCGTGGTCGTCGAGGGGCGGTCCCCGGCGCCGATGCTGCCGTTGGCCCTGTTCCGCGTCCGCCGCTTCAGCGTGACCAACCTCGCCACGTTCCTCATCTATGGCGGGCTCGGGGGTGTGCTCTTCCTCCTGCCGGTCGAGCTGCAGGTGGTCGACGGCTACACGCCGCTCGAGTCGGGGGCGGCCCTCCTGCCGCTCACGGTCGTGATGCTCCTCCTGTCGGCCCGCTCCGGCCGCCTGGCGGCTCGCATCGGCCCGCGCCTGCAGATGAGCATCGGACCGGTCGTCGTCGGCCTCGGCCTCGCCCTCCTCGCCCGCTCGACCGCCGACGCCACCTATGGGACGGGCGTACTGCCGGCGGTGCTCGTGTTCGGTCTCGGCCTGGCCGCCACCGTCGCGCCACTGACGGCGACGGCCCTCGGCGCCCTGCCCGACGAGCAGGCCGGCCTGGCCTCGGCCGTCAACAACGACGTCGCCCGGGCCGGCGGCCTGGTGGCGGTGGCGGTGCTGCCGGCCATCGCGGGGATCACCGGCGGCGCCTACCTCCATGCGGCCGAGCTGGCTCCCGGCTTCCGGACGGCGGTGCTCGTGGCCGGCGCGTGGTGCGCCGCCGCCGGGTTGCTCGCCGCCATCGGCCTCCGCCCGTCCCATCACCCCGTCGGGGGCCCCGCCGAGCCACCCGCCACTGGGCGCCACCACTGCGCCCTCGATGCTCCGCCGATGGCGGCGACACCTTGAGGCCCTGGCGTCCTGCTGGTGCGTGATGGTCCAGGTGGGGAAGCCCGTTCGCCGGTTCCGGATCGGTCTGGTGGCCCTCGCCGCCGTCCTCGTGGGCGGGACGGCCGGGTTCCTCGGGCTCGCAGGGTGCGGGGGAGAAGGTCCTCGTCCTCGTCCTCGTCCTCGTGGTGGTGGGGACGGCGCGGTGCACCTTCTCTGCCGTGCTCGAGGTGCTCCTCGAGGGCCACATGCGCGAGCTGCTGCGGAGGCGCCGAATGGACAGGGACATCGCCCGGATACGGGTCACGTGATCGTGTGCGGCTGGGGCCGGGTCGGGAGGTGGCCCGCTTCCTCGTCAATGCCCCGGCGGTGACCGCATGGCATCGTTCGTCACCCAGCCGCACGTGGTCGACTTCGTCGACGTGGTGATGCACGACGGCTCGCTCGAATTCCGCCTGGGGGAGCTGGCCGTGCCGACGCCGTCCGCGCTCGTCGGCAACAGCCTGCGCTCGGCCCAGCTGCGGGAGCGGACGGGGGCACTGGAGCTCTCCATCCGCCGCCCCGACGGGGGCTTCATCACCAATCCCTCGCCGTCGCACGTCGTCGAGGCGGGGGACGTGCTGATCGGGATCGGCGCGGCGGACCAGCTGGGCGCCCTCACCCGGCTGTTCGACCACGCCTGAAACGGCTGCTCCGGGACCGGGCCGGTACGGCGCCGGCTCAGTGCAGCCCGGGGGAGCCCGGGGTCCGCTTGTTCGCACCGAACACCTCGATGGCGACGAGGCTGGCGACGAAGACGGCGACCATGCCGATGTAGAGCCCCAGGGTCGGCGTGCTCAGCTTCTGCTGGCTGCCGAGAGCGAAGAGGATCTTCCGGATCACGGCCACCAACCCCACCACGATGAACGGCTGGGCGGCCAGTGCATGGGCGCGCAGCGAGAGGATCACCGTGTGGACGATCTCCACGACGATGAGCACGAGCAGCACCTTGTCGAGGAGATCGGTCGCCGCCAAGGTGAGGCCCTTGGGGTGCAGTTCGTGGAAGAAGTTGACGATGCTGGCGATCAGGATCGCCCCGGCCATGACGATCAGCGTCACGGCGACGACGGCCGAGACGGCGTCCTGGGCGTGCTCCGTCCACTTGGTCGAGAAGCGGCTCCAGCGGGGCTCCTCCACATCGCGGGCACGACCCCCCACCGGCGCCGGGACCGGCTCGGTCGTTGCCGGCTCGGGCGTCGCGTCCGCGGTGGCGTCGGTGACGATGGGCTCGTTGCCAGCAGACGCGTCCACCGCGACCTCCCTCCCGGTCGCACCCAGCGTAACGGGGGCGCCCGGGTCGGTCGCGCCCGCGGGTGATGCCGGCGGCGCGGCGGTGCCCGCAAGTGGGTGCCAGGGGGACGGTGCCCGCCAGTGGGTGCCAGGGGGACGGTGGTGTGGGAAACCCCAGGACCCAGAGGCCAGTTCCCGCCAATGACCCGGCAGTCCGCGCTCCGTAAGGTGAGGCACATGGCGTCGAGCTCGAAAGATCGGGTGCCGCCGCCCGCTGCACCGGCGGACCGACGTGCGAGGACGGTCGCCCGGTGGCGGTGACAGCCGCTGCCGGTGAGGGTACTCCGAGGCGGTTTTCGGCGGCGCGCCAGGCGTTCGGGGCGCGCCGGGCCGACGCGGGCTCCTGGCGGGACCTCTTGCTCGGCCCGTGGAGGGGTTCGGTGATGGCCCGGGGCCTGGCACGCGCCGCCCTCGACATCCCTTTCGGCTTCGCCATCGGGCTGGTCGTGGCGTCGGTCACGGGCCTGAGCGTGGGGCTCGCCGTGACGTTCGTGCTGGCGATCCCGCTCCTATGGCTGACGTTCACCGTCGCGGAGCAGCTCGGTCGTTTCGAGCGAGCTCGGGCTGCGGCGCTCCTCGACGTCGAGCTGGCGGCACCCCACCCTCCGCTCAGGTCGAGCACCTGGGGCGGTCGACTGCGGGAGCGGCTCGGCACGGGGAGCCGGTGGCGCGAGCTCCTCTACCTGGTGGTGGGCATCCCGTTCCAGGGCGCACTCGGGTTCGTCGTGCTGGGCACCTGGACGATCTCGATCATCCTCGTGGCCCTGCCCACGTACATCGGCCACACGGCCGGTGACACGGTCGGTGTCGGTCCTCTGCAGGTGCAGGGGCTCGGCGACGCCCTGGGGGGCATGGCCCTCGGCCTGGTGGGCCTGGCGGTGCTGGCGCCCCGACTGACGGTCGGGCTCGTCGACGTCGACCGGGCAGTGGTGCGGCTGCTGCTCGGACCCCGCCGCGGCGACGAGCTTGAGCGTCGGGTGGGGGAGCTCGAGGTAAGCCGTGGCGCCGCGCTCGACCAGGCGGAAGCCGAACGTCGCCGGATCGAGCGTGACCTCCACGACGGAGCGCAGCAGCGGCTCGTGGCGCTGGCCATGGACCTGAGCCGGGCGCGGGAGCGCTTCGACGCCGACCCGGCACGGGCGCGCCAGCTGCTCGAATCGGCCCACGAGGAGGCGAAGGCGGCGCTGGTCGAGCTGCGCAACCTGGCCCGGGGGGTCCACCCGGCCGTCCTGGCCGAGCGCGGCCTCGACGCCGCGCTGGCGTCCGTCGTCGCCCGCTGCCCGCTGCCGGTCTCCCTGTCGGTGGACATCATGGATCGGCCGCCTCCGACCGTCGAGAGCGCCGCCTACTTCGTGGTGGCCGAGTCCCTGACCAACGTCGCCAAGCATGCCGAGGCCGGCGCCGTCGCGGTCGTCGTTGCCCTCCAGGAGCGCCGCCTATTGATCGAGGTGCGTGACGACGGCCGGGGCGGCGCCAGGGTGGCACCCGGCGGCGGCCTCGGCGGCCTCTCCGATCGGGTCACCGCCCTGGGCGGGTGGATGCGGGTACTCAGCCCTCCGGGCGGTCCGACGAGCGTGCTGGTGGAGCTGCCATGCGGATCGTGATCGGGGAGGACGCGGCGCTCCTGCGGGTGGGCCTGCTCCAAGTGCTGGAGGAGGCCGGCGAGGAGGTCGTCGCCGCCGTGGGCGACGCACCGTCGCTCGTCGACGCCGTCGAGCACCACCGCCCCGACCTGGCCGTGGTGGACGTCCGGATGCCGCCCGACCTGACCGACGACGGGCTCCGGGCGGCGATCGAGATCCGACAACGGTGGCCTTCGACCGCCATCCTCGTCTTCTCCCAGTACATCGAGCGAGCGTTCGCAGCCGAGCTGTTGGCGACCGGGATCGAGGGTCTCGGGTACCTCCTCAAGGACCGGGTGGCCGAGGTCGGGGAGTTCCTCGACGCCGCACGCCGGGTCGGCCGCGGCGGGACCGCCCTGGACCCGGAGGTCGTCGCCCAGCTCGTCGCCCTCACCCGGCACAAGGACCCGCTCGAGCGGCTGACGCCGCGCGAGCGCGAGGTCCTCTCGTTGATGGCCGAGGGGCACAGCAACCAGGGGATCGCCGCTGCCCTCGTCGTGAGCGACGGTGCGGTGGAGAAGCACGTGAGCAGCGTGTTCGCCAAACTGGACCTGCCCCCCACCGAGTCCACCAACCGGCGCGTGCTGGCCGTCCTGCGGTGGCTCGAGTCGTGACGGCCGTCGGTGCCCCGGTCGCCGTGCCCGCTGCGCCGCTCGGCGCCGGGTCCCGCCGGGCCTGGACGGCCGTGGGCCTCGTTCTGGCGGTCGCTGCCGTCGCCATCTGGACCGGCTACATCGTGGTCCGCCAGTTCCATGCCTCCTACGCCACCCTCCCGGTCGTCCAGCGGACCTTCCGTGCGCCGGTCCACCACGTCGTCCTGTCGGTAGAGGTCGGCACAGTGGTCATCGAGACGGGGCCCACCGCCAGCGCGGTCGTCCAGACGTCGGGGACGCGCACGGTGCGCACGCCCACCGACCACGAGGCCGTGACCGGGGGAACGCTGCACATCCGCTCGACGTGCGGCGCCAAGACAGCCGACGCGTTCTACTGCCGGCGCAACTACGTGGTGCGGGTCCCCAGCGGCGACTCGGTGGTCGGCACCGACGGGACAGGGAACCTCCAGATCTCGGGCGTCGCCGGGCCGGTGCAGGCCCGGGCGATGACAGGAGGCCTCTTCATCAGTCAAAGCCGGGGCACCGTGCAGGCCACGGCGGACACAGGGCCGATTGCCGTCGACGGAGCCCGGGGTCCGCTGTCCCTGCGCGCCGTCAACGGGAGTATCACAGTGCGGGGTGCCACGACACGGGTCGAGATGAGCAGCGGCACCGGCAATCTGACAGCGGTCGACCTGAGCGCCGCCACCGTGTCGGCGGCGGCGGTCAACGGCAGCGTCTCGCTCGCCTTCCAGACGGCGCCCGAGCACGTGACGGCATCGACCCAGACAGGGGGTGTCACAGTGCTCGTGCCCCCGGTCGCCCCCTCCTACCGGCTCGAGCTGTCGAGCACGACAGGGTCGGTGACCACCGGCCTCACGAACGACCCCACCGGCACGCGGACCATCCGGGCGACGAGCGCCGCCGGGAGCGTCGACGTCTCCGACGCGGGGCCGGTGCCCCCGGTCCATCCCTCGCCGCCGAGCGCCGGCTAGGAGAAAATCCCACTTGACCACCGAGGAATGCCATGTATGATACTGAGTATGATGCTGAGTGGAGCTCCGACATGAGCGTCAAGCACGCCCTCTTGGGGCTGCTCAGCGAGGGCCCGAAGTACGGCCACCAGCTTCGTCAGGAGTTCGAGGAGCGCACCGGCGACGTCTGGCCGCTCAACGTCGGCCAGGTGTACACGACGCTACAGCGCCTGGAACGCGACGAGCTCATCGAGTCCGACGACAGCGCCGAGGAGGCCGGACCGCAGAAGGTCTTCCGCATCACCGACCCGGGGCGAAGCGAGCTGGAGCGGTGGCTGAGCACGCCGCCCGACCTGACCGAGCCCCCTCGCGACGAGCTCGTCATCAAGGTGCTCGCCGCGCTGCGCGTTCCCGGCGTCTCGGTACGCCACGTCATCCAAGTGCACCGGCGCTACCTCGT
>JBOGGF010000302.1:0-6318 GCA_050743965.1 Acidimicrobiales bacterium | reverse complement strand
TCGACCGGGGACAGGATGCTGGACCGGGTATGGGTTGGAAGTACGGGTCGGCCGAGCCGGGAGCGCAAGGGGTCGCCCGGTGGACCGCCCCGCCGGGCGAGGCTCGTGTCGGCCTCTTGCCATCGGTCCGACGGAAGCACGCCAATGCCTGGGCGCAGCCGGTGGGGATCAGCTACGAGAGCGGGCTGGTGGCACCCGGCGCCCGGCGTCCTCCTGGCACCGCTCGGGGCACGGCGACCACTCCGAGCACACCGTCGACGTGGGCGCCACGGCGCTCGCGGCGCCTCAGGGCGAGGCCCCGCTGGCACAGTCGCCGCAGGTGCCGAGCACCTCGACGGTGTGCGTGACGTCGACGAAGCCGTGCTCGTTGGCCGTGCGGTTGGCCCAGCGTTCGACTTCGGGACCCTCGACCTCGACGGCGCTACCGCACTGTCGGCACACGAGGTGGTGGTGGTGCTCGTCGGTGGCGCACCTCCGATAGCGGGTCTCGCCGTCGTCACCGCGGAGGGCGTCGAGGTCGCCGTTCTCCGCGAGGATCCGGAGCTGGTTGTAGACGGTGGTGAGCCCGATGTTCTCGCCCCGGGCCTGCAGCTCGGCATGGAGGTCCTGGGCGGAGCGAAAGCCGTCGCAGGAGTCGAGCACCGCGGCGAGGGCGCGCTTCTGGCGCGTCGATCGGGCCTGGGGTGCCCGATGTTCGAGATCGTTGTGACCGGCAGCGTCGACCATGCTCACCCTAGTGGTGGTCCCAGTGGGCTTCGTGCTGCTCATGCTGCTCATGCTGCTCATGCTGCTCATGCTGCTCGGGGGCCATCACGGGCGACCTTCTTGTGAGTGACGGATGGCGGCCTCGATGATGTGGCCCACATGGGCGTCGACGAGCTCGTAGGTGATCTCGGTACCGCGTCGCGTCGTCGTGACGAGCCCCGCCTGCCGGAGCACCTTCAGATGCTGGGACAGGAGCGGCTGGCTGACCACCCTGCCCACCGATCGGACGGCCGTTTGCAGCTCGTGGACGCAATGCGGCCCAACGGCGAGTTGCGCCACCGCGGCTAGGCGGACCGGTGAAGCGAGCGCCTTCAAGAGCTCGACCGCACCGACCAGCGCGTCGGCCGGGTTCGCCGGTCTCCCGGTCTCCCGGTGTCGGCGGTGTCGGCGGTGTCGGCGGGTCGGCGGTGTCGGCGGTGTCGGCGGTGTCGGCGGTGTCGGCGGTGTCCACCACGGCGCTCATATTAGCAATTCTCTATATATGGACGAAGCCGTGTACCAGAGAGACGATCCACTATTTGCACTCGCTCCCATTATCGTATAGCTTATCGGAAACGGCTTCCAACACCGGGTTGGGACTGCAAAGACTCGTCCGCGGTCACTGCCGGCCGACCCAGGGCCCCAGCAGCGGGCTGCGGCACCGGATCGCAGCCAGCCGGAGCGAAGGCGAAGGGAGACCGGCAACATGACCGGCAAGATGACCGGCACCACGGAGACCACGACCACGACCACGATGCGACGTCGCGGCATGGTCGCGCTGGTCTCGGGAATGGCGATGGCCCTCGTCCTCGCGGCGTGCGGTTCGTCCGTGCCGATGTCGGACGCTTCGGCCACCGGCTCTTCGGCCACCGGCTCCTCGGCGTCGAGCGGCAAGGTGGCGGTCGTCGCGGCGGAGAACGAGTACGGCAACGTCGTCTCGCAGATCGGCGGCCGCTATGTGAGCGTCTACTCGGTGGACTCCAACCCGAACACCGATCCGCACACCTTCGAGGCCACCCCGGCCGTGGCCCAGCAGATCGCTGGGGCGAAGCTGCTGATCGAGAACGGGGTCGGCTACGACAGCTTCATGACAAGGCTGGCGTCGGCGTCGCCGAGCTCGGCCCGGAAGATCGTCGACGTCCAGCACCTCCTCGGTCTCCCCGACAGCACGCCGAACCCGCACCTGTGGTATGACCCGAAGACGATGCCGGTGGTGGCCAGGGCGATCGCTGCCAGCCTGTCCGCCCTCGACCCCGCCAACAAGGCGATGTTCGAGGCCAACAGTGCCACGTTCGTGGCGTCGCTGCAGCCGTGGCTCGACGCCATCGCCGCCTTCAAGGCCAAGTACGGCGGCACGAAGGCGGCGACCACCGAGCCAGTCGCCGACTACCTGCTCCAGGCCATGGGGATCGACAACGTGACGCCGTTCTCGTTCCAGGCCGACATCATGAACGGCACCGACCCGAGCCCCCAGGGCATGACAGCCGAGAACCGCCTCTTCACCAAGCACCAGGTGAAGGTGTTCTGCTACAACCAGCAAGTTGCCGACACGCTGACCACCTCCATCCGCCAGACCGCCCGCAAGGCCGGCGTGCCGGTCGTCGGCGTCTACGAGACGATGCCGACCCCCGGCTACGACTACCAGTCGTGGATGGTGGCCGAAGTCGCCGCCATCCGGAAGGCGGTCGTCGGCGGCACCTCCACCCAGCAACTGTGAGCACGGCCATGTCCGACGGTGGTGGTACGGCGGGTGGCCAGGACGTGCTGGCGGTCGATGAGGTCAGCGTCTCGCTCGGCGGGCGCCAGATCCTGGACCAGGTGTCGTTCTCGCTCGCGGCGGGCACGTTCTGCGGGCTCATCGGATCGAACGGCGCCGGCAAGACCACTTTGCTGCGGATGATCCTCGGGTTGGTCGCACCCGATGCAGGGCGGGTGAGGGTTGCCGGCGGAACGCGCTCGCGGCACCACCCGCAGGTCGGCTACGTCCCGCAGAAGATCAACCTCGAGCCGGACATGCCGGTGCGGGCGCGGGACCTGGTCGCGCTCGGCCTCGACGGGCATCGCTTCGGAATGCCCCGCCCCTCGGCCAGCCGGCGGGCGGCGGTGGAAGAGATGCTCGACGCCGTCGGCGGCACCGGGTTCGCCGGTTCCCGGGTCGGGACGCTGTCGGGTGGCGAGCAGCAGCGGGTGATGATCGCCCACGCGCTGATCTCGCGGCCGCAGCTGCTGCTACTGGACGAGCCCCTGGCCAACCTCGACATCCGGGCCGCCAACGAGGTCGTGGACCTGCTGGCCAAGATCGCCGCCGACCAGCACGTCGCCATCCTGCTCTCCGCCCACGACATGAACCCCCTGTTGCCCGTCATGGACCGCGTCGTCTATCTCGCTGGTGGTCGGGCCGCCTCCGGGGCGACCGACGAGGTGGTCCGCACCGAGACCCTCAGCCGCCTCTATGGCCACGACGTCAAGGTGATCCACGTCGAGGGCCGTGTGCTGGTGGTCGCCGGCCGCGGCGCGCCGACAGGTGGCCTTGATGGCGGTGGCGCGGCGCTGGTCGGGTTCGGCGAAAGATGACCGCTTCGCTCGCCCCGGTCTTCGAGCCCGGCTTCTTCTCCAGCGGGCCGGTGCACGTGGCGCTGATCGTCGGCGGGGTCAGCGCCGTCGTCTCCGCCGTCGTCGGGGTTTTCACCGTGATCAGGGGGCAGTCCTTCGCCGGTCATGCCCTCTCCGACATCGGCACCGCCGGCGGGTCGGCCGCGGTCCTCGTCGGCGTCTCCACCTTCTACGGCTACGTGGCCCTCAACGTGGTCGCGGCGGGGGTGATGGAGCTCATCGGCATCCGGCGTCCCCGGGGCCGGGACCTCGCCACCGGGATCGTCCTCGGAGTCTCCCTCGGCCTGGCCGCACTCTTCCTCTACGAGGACACCGTCACCTCGACCACCACCGGAGCGACCGTCAGTGTCCTGTTCGGTTCGATCTTCGCCCTCCCCCCCAGCACCGTGCCGGTCATCGCCGTGCTCGCGTCGATCCCGCTCGCATTGATCGTCGTCCTGTACCGACCGTTGTTGCTCACCTCGGTCAGCTCCGACCTGGCCGCGGCGCGGAGGGTTCCAATCCGCCTGGTCGGCATCGGCTACCTCTTGGCCCTCGCCCTTGCCGTGTCGCTCTCGGCCGTGACCATCGGCGCCATCCTCTCTACTGCCCTGCTCATCGGTCCGGCCGCCACCTCCTTGCGGTGCACCACCCGCACCGGCGTCGCCATCGCCGCCGCCGCCGGGCTGGGGCTGGGCGCGACGTGGGTGGGAACCCTCATCGCCTACGACAGCGCCGTCTGGACCGGTGGGCAGGGCTGGCCGGTCAGCTTCTGCGTCGTCGCCGTGGTGTTCGCCCTCTACCTGAGCTCCGCCGTCCCCGCCCGCCTCCGCCGCGCCCGTCGGCATCCCGGTCGCCCCGGTCGCGCCAGTCGCTCCAATCACCGCCCGGGCATCGTCGCCGGCCGGATGCGGTCGGGGCCGGCGGCCGAGGTGGGGTGATGTTCGCCGGCTACTTGCTGAACGCCTGGGAAGCGGCCACCATCGTGGCGATCGTCGCCGGCGTGGTCGGCTTCTTCACCGTGCTACGCGGCTCAGCCTTCGCCGCCCATGTCCTGCCCAACGGGGCGTTCGCCGGCGCCGCCGGCGCCGTCCTCCTCGGCGCAAACAGCATTGTCGGGCTCGGCGTCTTCTCCCTGGCCGGTGCGGGCATGATCTCCGGGCTGGGCCGCCGGGCCCGGAGCGACGTCGCCACCGCCCTCACCGCCGTGGCGATGCTCGCCCTCGGCGATCTGTTCCTGTCACGCACGACCGAGTACGCCCCCGAGATCTTCTCGCTCCTCTTCGGTGAGGTCCTCGGTGTCTCGTCGAACGAGCTCCTCCCCACCGCTGCGATCGCCGCCGGGTGCATCGTGGCGGTCGCCGTCCTCTACCGCCCGCTCCTGCTGTCCTCGGTCGCCCCCGAGGTGGCGGAGTCCCGCGGGATCAGTGCCCGGTGGATGGACCTCGCCTTCCTCGTCGTCGTCGCCCTCGTCACCACCATGGCCGTGCCAGTAGTCGGGTCGCTGCTCATCTTCAGCCTGTTGATCGGTCCACCGGCCGCGGCCCGCTCGTTCACTAGCCGGCCACCGGTCGCCATCGCCCTCTCGGTCGCCGTCTCCCTCATCACCGTGTGGGCCGCCATCGCGCTGTCGTACGAGAGCAACCTGCCCATCGGGTTCTTCGTCGGTGCGATGAGCGCCGTCGCCTACGCCGCCGGGCGCAGCTGGGTCGCCGGGCAGCAACGCCGGGGCTCACGGCGCGGATCCCGCACCGTCCCCAGCAGGCCGGCGGGATCGGTGGACTCGGGCGGGACGAGAAGGGCACCGGCGTGGGACCGGGCGGCCTATCCCCTACAACCGGATCTCAGGGCCCGCACTTCCGAAGACCAGTAGGACGGAAGATGGTCGTAAGAGTTGGGCGGGCCGCCGTCGGTGACGTAGAGCACGCCCGCCCGCCGATCGGTTGCCACCTCGATGACCGGTCGGAGGGCCTGGCGGGGTGCCTGCACCACGATGTTCCATATCTTGCGGTCGGGGACGCCGGCAAGTCGCCGAGGGCGCCGCGAGGTGCGCTCGTACCGGGCGGCAGTGGACTCGAAGGTCACGACGGCGTCGGCGAACGTGAAATAGCCGACGGCCGGGACCGTGCCGGGGTTGAGCGCGGCGAAGCCGTGCCGGGCGTGGACGGCGGCGACGAGCCGCCGGTAGAGCGGTTCGGAGCTGGTGCCGGTCGGGGCCTCGTCGAAGAAGATGTCGCGCACGCCGTACCACGTCCGGTAGTGGTCCACCTCGGCCAGGAGCGAGGCAGTGCTGCGATGGCCCTGCCTGGTCGGCACGTAGCCGAGCACCCGCTCGCCGGCGCGGCGGAGGCGCCGCAGGATCCGCCGGTAGCCTGGCTGGACGCTCGGGCCGGGGCCTGTGTCGGGGTTCATGATCACCCATGCGACGTCGCTATGACCCGAGGCGATCGTGTTCCACGCGCCCTGAGAGTGGGGCGTGAAGTAGGCGGGCACGACCACCGTCGGGCAGCGGGTGGCGGCCGAGCCCGAATGCGAGCCCGTGGCAGGGCCGCCACAGCCAGCGAGGATCGTGAGCACCGCGACGACGCTCATCACGGCGACGCTGCGGCGCCAGCCTCGCCGAGACGGCACGCGACTACGCCACCGGCGGGGCGAGACGGTTGTCCCTTGCGCTGTACAGCGGGTCGGTGACCGCCACGGCGTCGAGCTCGAACGGCGCCAGCAGCGCCACCACCCGGGCGGCGACGGCGACGGCGGAAGCCCGACGGCGACGTGCGAGCGTCGCCGTGGCGAACAGCGCC
Organism: Acidimicrobiales bacterium; assembly: GCA_050743965.1. Lineage (GTDB taxonomy): Bacteria > Actinomycetota > Acidimicrobiia > Acidimicrobiales > RAAP-2 > DAHUZJ01. The sequence goes on along the minus strand of JBOGGF010000302.1, from coordinate 181 downwards.
ACGTGGTGGCGGGTGCGGTAGGCTCTCATCGCTTCGAGCTTGGCGCGATAGCGGGAGGCAGGCTCCCACTTGCCGGCGTCGAGGACGTCATTCTCCCCGAGATACGCGTCACCGGGCCCGAGCGGCGTCTCCCCGGACAGTACGTCACCGGGGTCCCAGGCGTTTGCGATCACCGCCAGCC
>JBOGGF010000301.1:0-3362 GCA_050743965.1 Acidimicrobiales bacterium | reverse complement strand
ACCGACGACCCGGTGCTGGCCCGGCGGCTGGAGCAGGTGGGCTGTGCCGCCGTCATGCCGGCCGGATCGCCCATCGGCACCGGCCTGGGGATCCGCAACCCGCACAACCTGTCGCTCCTGCGCGAGGCGGTGTCCGTCCCCGTCGTCCTCGACGCCGGGGTGGGCACGGCATCCGACGCCGCCCGGGCAATGGAGCTCGGCTGCGACGCCGTGCTGGTGGCAACGGCGATCAACCGGGCCGAGGACCCGGCCCTCATGGCCCGGGCCATGGCCGAGGCGGTCGAGGCCGGGCGGCTCGCCCGCCTTGCCGGGCGGATCCCCCCCCGGTTCCATGCCCAGGCGTCGAGCTCGTGGGAGGGCCTGGCCGACCTCGACTGAAGTGCGGGCGCGCGAGCGCGCCGGCCGGGGAGTGGAGCTCGCCGGCGTGGCCCGGCGGCAACGGGCGGCGGTGACGAAGGCCCGGCTGCCCGTTCCTCAGGTCAGGGCGTCCTCGGTCCGCGCTGCGGCGCGACCAGCACTGGTTGCTGGCGGCGCGGTGGAGCCTCGCACGATGAGCTCCACCGCCAAGAGGTGACGCTCGATCGTGTGCTCGCCTGCGAGGCGGCGGAGCAGTACTTCCGCCGCCCGGGCGCCGAGGACACGCTGTGGGATCGCGACCGTGGTCAACGGGGGCCGGAGCCTGCCCACGTTCGGCATGTCGTTGTGCCCCACGACAGACACGTCGTCGGGGCAGTGAAGGCCCGCCTCTTCCAGCGCATCGAGGCAGCCGAGGGCGATCATGTCGTTGCCGGCCAGGATCGCCGTGACGTCGCGGCGCTCTTGCAGGAGCCTCGCTCCGAGCTGGCGACCGACGTCAACGGTGAAGCGCGGTCCATGTCGGACGAGGACCTCCAGCGGTGGAGCGGCCGGGTCGGCAGCGACCTCGGTCAACGCCTGAACCCGCCGCCTCGTCGTCGACAGGTTGCTCGGGCCGGTGAGGTGGGCGATGAGCCGATGGCCGAGCGAGCGGAGGTGGCGAGCGCTGGCGGCGACACCGGCCGCGTCGTCCGCCGCCACGAAGGGCAGGGTGCCCCGATCCAGGTCCCGCGTGACCAGCACAGTTGCCGGCCCCTCCTCGGCGAGGCGGCGCACTGCCTCGCTGCGCCAGGTCGCCGTCGCGACGATCAGCCCCTCGCACCGGCGGGCTCGGAGCTCGGCGATGACGGCCTCTTCCCGGGCCCGGTCGTTGTCGGTGTCCGCGAGCACGCAGGCGAACCCCGACGCCCAAAGCGATTCCTCGACTCCTCGGACGATGGGTGCGAGGACCGGGTTCGTGAGGTCGGGGATGACGACACCGACGAGGCCCGACCGGCGCGTGCGGAGGCTGCGCGCCGTCGGATCCGGTAGGTAGCCGAGCTCCGCCGAGGCCGAGCGGACCCGATGGGCGGTCTTCTCGGTGATGCGCCCTTGCTGCGCCGGGTTCAGCGCGCGCGAGGCCGTTGCCGGGTGGACGCCGGCGCGCGTCGCCACGTCCTTGAGCGTCGGGCGCCGAGCAGCTCCTGTCCCCGTCGAGCTCCTCGTCCCCTGGTTCAGGAGCGAGCCCAATAGGTAGAGGCGGCTTTGCTCTCACGCAGTGCCTCGGGCGTCTCGAACCCGGGCGCCATCGAGGCGCTGGTCCCCTCCATGACCTCGTGGTGCTCGATGTCGAGCAGGCGGAGCCAGCTCTGCTGGCCGAGCGTGAGACCGATCGCGCAACCGAGCTCGACGAGCTCCGGCTCGGTGAAGTGGGCGTACAGTCGTTCCCAGAACACGTCATCGGTGTCGAGTCGCCAGGCGATCGCCTCGACGTAGGAGAGCGCTGCTTTCTGGCGGTCCGTGAACCTCGAGGAGCTCTCGAAGTTGAGCAGTTCGTCGTACTGGCCTTCGACGAGGCCGAGTCGCCGTCCCTTCTCCGAGCGTTGGTTGCCGCAGTACTCGCACTTCACCGTCCGTGAGATGTAGACGCGGCAGAGCTCTTTGATCGCGTGGTCACAGATGCCGTTGCGAAACAGGTCGTTCCAGCTGTTGGCGAAGAACCAGAAGGCCGCGGGCACGTGCGCCCGGACGGCGGAGCTCTCGGGGCGCGGCGTCCCCTCGCGGGCGCAGCGCCCCATCTCACGTTGCATGTCGTCGGTCATGTCCTCGACCGGCACGTAGCTGATGCGCTGTTTGCCCGGCAACGGCTTCCCCTTTGCTCGATTGGCAATCGATTGCCAAGCGAAGAGTAGCAGCAGCCGCTCCACACAGCGAAGGCAGCTGGCTGAGCCAGCCGCTCATTCGGCGAGCTCGCGCCCCGAGCGGGGCGTTGCTCCGCACCCGTCCTGACATGCCTACGGGTGCTCACAGCTCAAGCCAGTCTCACATCGGAGCATTGCCCACCCGTACATAAAAGATTAGGCTGTCCTAACATGGCAGCGGACTACCCGGCCGCCACGGTGCCGGTGCGGACGACGGCGACGCACCGCCGGCGGGGGGGGACCCCGGCGTCCGACCCCCTCGTGTGGGCGAGCGCGCTCGTGGCCCTCGCACTGCTCCTCCCGTTGGCGTTCCTGGTGCTCGAGGCGGCCTCATTCGGCTGGTCGGCCGTCGGCCCCCTCGTCTTCCGCGGCCTCACCGCGTCGTTGCTGTGGCACACGGTCGGCCTCACGGCGGCGGTGACGGCGTGCTGCGCCGTGATCGGCACCGGTGCGGCGTGGTGCGTCGAGCGGACCGACCTTCCGGGCCGCCGCCTGTGGGCGGCGCTGGTGGTCGTACCGGTGGGCATCCCCGACTTCGCCGTGGCGTTCGGCTGGCGCTCGCTGTTCGCCGGGATGGGCGGGTTCGGCGGCGCGCTGCTGGTGATGACCCTGGCCGTCTACCCGCTGGTGTTCCTGCCGGTGGCGGCCAGCCTGCGCGACGCCGACCCGGGGCAGGAAGAGGTCGCCCGCAGCCTGGGCGCCGGTCGCCTGGCCACGTTCTGGCGGGTGACCGTGGGCCAGGCGCGCACGGCCATCCTGGGCGGATGCCTGCTGGTCGCCCTTGTGGTGCTGGCCGAGTACGGGGCGTTCGAGATCCTCGGGTACCAGACGTTCACGACCGAGATCTTCACCCAGCTCCACACCGGCTTCGACACCGACGCCGCAGCTGCCCTCTCCCTCGTGCTGGTGGTCGCCGGCCTGGTGGTCCTGGCAGGGGAGGGCGTGTCGCGCGGGCACGGCCGGGCGTCGCGGGTCGGTCCCGCCGCCGCCCGGGCGTCGCGGCACCGGCTCGGGCAGTGGCGCCTGCCGGCCCTGGGCGGGCTGGCGGTTCTCGTGGCGGCCGCGCTGGGTGTCCCGGTGGTGGCAGTCGTCTACTGGCTGGCGCAC
>JBOGGF010000300.1:0-6433 GCA_050743965.1 Acidimicrobiales bacterium | reverse complement strand
TCGGGGTTCGCCCGGCCGTTCGTCGTGAACCCGGCTCACCGCAGCCACGTGGTGGGGACCATCGACTTCGTCGACGCCGTGGACGCTGCCGCCATCGCCAACGTGCTCCGGCGCAACGGCGTGGTGGACACCGAGCCCTACCGCAAGCTCGGTCGCAACCAGCTGCGGATCGCCATGTTCCCCGCCATCGACCCCGAGGACGTGGCGGCGGTGTGCGCCTGCGTCAATTACGTGGTGGGGGCGCTGGCCGGCTGAGCATGCCCCCGCGTGCCGGAGCGGGCCGCGTCCGCCGGCCGGGCAGCCGGGTGGCGCCTTCGCTACAGTTGGGGTCCCCGGGAGGGTTGGGCGGCGGGAAGGAGCGACCCATGCCCATCTTCATGGTCGAGCGACAGTTCGCCGAGGAGCTCGAGGCGACGGCCGAGCGTCTCGACGGGATCAACCGGATCAACGAGGAGGAGGGCGTCCAATGGCTCTACTCCTTCCTGTCGGCCGATAGGCGCAAGACCTACTGCCTGTACGAGGCGCCGTCACCCGAGGCGATCGACCTGGCCGCCGCACGGGCGGGGCTACCGGCCAACGCCGTCGTCGAAGTGACCGACCGGCTCCTCCCCGACGGGGTGGCGGCGCCGGTCCGCTGACCCTGCCCGGCGTTCGGCAATGGCGCCCCTCGATCCACCGCCGCTCCCCCCTCGCCTCGCCGCGTCGCGAAGCCTGCCGCTGGTCGGGCGCGGCCTCGAGCTCGAGACGCTCGAGCGGACCTGGACCGACGTCGAGGACGGCCGCCGTCAGGTCGTCTTCGTCGGCGGCGAACCGGGCGCCGGCAAGACGCGTCTGCTGGCCGAGGTGGCTGGCGCGCTGCACGACCACGGCACGGTGGTCCTCGTGGGCTCGACCGACCGCGACACTGGCGTCCCGTACCGTCCGTTCGCCGAGATGCTGGACCACCTCTTCGGTACCGCACCCCCCGGTTCGCTCGCCGGTCCGCTGGCGGCGGGGGGGCGGGAGCTGCGGCGGCTGTCGAGCCAGGTGGCTCGGCACCTTCCCGAGGGCGAGGACGAGACCGCGCCGGTGGGCGACGTCCGCCGCGACCTCTTCGAGGCCGTCGCCCGGCTGCTCCGTGCCGTCGGGGAGCAGCGGCCGGTGGCCCTGCTCCTAGACGACCTCCACTGGGCGCAGCCACCGACGATGGCGCTCTTCGAGCACGTGGTGCAGGCGTGCGCCGCCACCCGCCTCCTCGTCCTCGCCACCTTCCGCACCACCGCCCCGGATCGCTCGGAGACGCTGGCTGCACGAGTCGCCGAGCTCCACCGCCTCGAGGGAGTACGCCGCCTGGACCTCAGCGGGCTCGACACCGAGGCCATCGCCGAGTACCTGAGCCTGCGGACCGGACTTTCGCTCGGCGAGGCCCGCCCGCCGGCCGCGCTCCTTCGCGACCGCACCGGCGGCAACCCGTTCTTCCTCCGGGAGTTGTGGGCCGACCTCGAGCGACACGGCGGAGTGGCGGCCCTTCGGTCGTCTCGGCCGGTGCCGGCGTCGATCGGTGACACGCTGGCGGCACGTCTGGCGGGGCTGGGCGACGACGTGCGCGGCGTGATCGAGCTGGCTGCGGTGCTAGGCGACACGTTCGACCTGGCGACCCTGACGGCGGCCAGCCCCGTCGACCGCGGCGTGTGCCTGGCCTCCGTCGACTCGGCCGTCTCCGTCGGGTTGATCGAGCCCGTCCAAGCCGGCGGCCACTGCTCCTTCGTCCACGCCCTGACCCGCCAGGCCGTGCTCGAAGCGATGCCCCACGCTCGGCGGACGATGCTGCACGCCCAGGCAGGCGAGGCTCTCGAGCGCCAGCCCGCCAACGCCTCGCTCGTCCCGCGACTGGCCCATCACTTCCTCTCCGCCCAAGTCCTGGGCTTCCACGAGCAGGCGCTGCGCTACAGCCGGGAGGCGGGCCGCCTCGCCGGGCGCATGCTGGCCTTCGAGGACGCTGCCGCGTGGTTCGAGCGCGCCGCGTCGCTGCCCGAGTGCGACCCCGAGGTGCGGGCCGCGATGTTGCTGGCGGCCGCCGACAACTACGTCCGGGCCTGCAACTTCCGCCAGGCCCGCGCCATCTACGAGCACCTGGAGGCCGTCGCCGACCCGTCGGTGCGGCTGGTGGCCGCAATGGGGTTCGAGAACGCGTCCTGGCGACCGGGCCTGGTCGGCAACCGGGCGGCCGACCTCCTGGCCGCCGCGCTCAGCGATTGCACGCTCGACCCGGATGCGCCGCGGTACATCCGAGCGCTCGCCAGCTTCGGGCGTGCCCTGGCGCTCGCCGGGGAGACGGACCGGGCCCGGGAGGTCGGCGGGCGGGCGGTCCAGCTCGCCCGGGCACTCGGCGACGAGCCCACGCTCGTCCACGCCTTGACCACGGGCCTGTGGGCCGGCACCACCCCCGATGTCGCCGGGATCCAGCACGAGCGCACCGCCGAGGTCCAGCGCATGGCGAAGGCGCGGCGGGACTACGAGACGCTCGGGGCGGCCGTGAACTTCGGTGCCACGGTCAGCTACCTTCTCGGCCTGCCCAACGAGCTGGAGCGGGCAGTCAGCGACTCGTTCCGCGCCGCGCAGGGCACCGGCCAGCCGTACTACCGACACGTCTACCACTGCCTCGCTCACGCCGCCGCTTTCCTGCGCGGCGACTTCGCCGAGGCACAGCGATGGACCGACAAGACGATCGAGGAGACATTCGGCGACGAGATGACCGAGGGCCCCCACGGGGTCCAGACCTTCATGGTCCGCAGGGAGACGGGCGCGCTCACCCGCTTCCGCCGCCACCTCGACGGCGAAGAGAGCTTCGCCGGCCGTTGGGTGCCCGGACTGCTCGCCCTCTACACCGAGGTGGGCCACGAGCAGGGCGCCCGACGTGCCCTGCACCACCTGCTCGAGCGGGATCGCCCCGCTGGCACGGACGAGGCACAGTGGCCGATGGAGCTCGTCTTCATGGTCGAGGCGGCGCTGTTCCTCACCGACGCCGACGCCGTCCAGGCCCTGCGCCCGTTGCTCGGCGCCTACGAGGGGATGAACCTGGTGTCGGGGACCCTGATCGCCACGTTCGGCAGCGCCGACCGTCTCCTCGCCCGGATCGCCGCATTCGAGGGCGACGGCCCGCTGGCGGCGCGGCACTTCGCCGCCGCCCTGGACATGGACCGGCGCATGCGCTCCACCGTCCACGTGGCCGAGACGCTGGCCCACCTCGCCCGGTCCGCCGCCGACGCCGGCCGCCGGGCACAGGCAGCGGAGCTCGCCGCCCAGGCGCGCGCCCTGGCCGAGCCGATCGGGCAGGAGCGTGTCCTGCGACTGCTGGGCGGCCTGGCCGCGCCGGTCCGCGACGGCCTCACCGACCGCGAGCTCACCGTGCTGCGGCTCCTCGCTGCCGGGCTGAGCAATCAGGAGATCGGCGCCCAGCTCCATATCAGCGGGAACACCGCGGCCAACCATGTCCGCAGCATCCTCATGAAGACCGGGGCCGCCAACCGCACCCAGGCGGCGATGTACGCCGCCCAGCGCAACCTGGCTTGATCCCCCGCCCGGCGCCCGGCGCCCGGCGCCCGGCGCCCCGGCGCCATAGTCAGATCTGACCACCGTCGGTGCCGGAGAAAGGTCAGCCTGGGTCATGACAGCGGCGACGCAGGTCCCTACCGTTGCCTCGTCGAGGCGGTCGAGCACCGCCCACCCGCCGGGGACCGAGGCGGCGGCCAGAAGGAGGACGTCATGACCGAGACGATCGGGACCCTGGGGCTCAGCGGCCAAATCACCGGCGAGGTCGTCACGCCGGAGGACCCCGGGTTCGAGGAGGCCCGGCGGGTGCACAACGCGATGATCGACCGGCGGCCAGCGCTGGTCGCCCGGTGCCGTTCGGTCGCCGACGTCGCGTCGGCGCTCGCAGCCGCCCGCCGAGCGGGCCACCCGGTCGCCGTGCGGGGCGGGGGCCACAGCGGCCCGGGCTTCGGGACCATCGACGGGGGTGTGGTGGTCGACCTGTCGCCGATGTGCGCCGTCGAGGTGGACCCGCAACGACGGACCGCTCGGGTCCAGGGCGGGGCGACGTGGGGTGTCGTCGACGCCGCCACTCACGAACATGGGCTGGCCACGCCGGCCGGGGTCGTCTCCACCACCGGGGTCGGCGGGCTCACGCTCGGGGGCGGGCACGGGTACCTCACCCGTCGCCACGGCCTCACCATCGACAACCTGCTCGCCGCCGAAGTGGTCCTCGCCGACGGACGGACCGTCCGGGCCTCGCAGGCCGAGCACCCCGACCTGTTCTGGGCGCTACGCGGCGGCGGGGGCAACTTCGGGATCGTGACCGAGCTCACCTTCCGCCTGCACCCGGTCCAAACGGTGATCTGCGGGCCCACCGCCTGGCCGATCTCTGCGACGGCCGACGTGCTCGAGTGGTACCGCACGTTCCTGCCGGCGCAGAGCGAGAACCTCTACGGCTTCTTCGCCACCATGACGGTGCCGCCCGTCGACCCGTTCCCTTCCGCCTTCCACCTGCACAAGGCGTGTGCCGTCGTGTGGTGCTTCCTCGGGGACCGGGCGCAGGCCGACGAGGCGCTCGCCCCGGTGCGCGAGCTGGAGCCCGCATTCGACGGGATCCACGAGGCGCCCTACCCCGCCCTCCAGTCTGCGTTCGACGGCCTCTACCCGCCGGGGCTCCAGTGGTACTGGCGCGGTGACCTCTTCCGATCCGTGCCCGATGCTGCCGTCGAGGCCCACGCCCGCTTCGGCCAGCAGCTGCCGACGATGCACTCGGCGATGCACCTCTACCCGATCGACGGAGCGGCCCACCAGGCGGGAGCCGACGAGACGGCCTGGGCCCATCGGGAGGCCACCTTCTCGGAGGTGATCATCGGGGTCGACCCGGACCCCGCCATGGCGCCGCGGCTGCGGGACTGGACGGTCGACTACTGGGAGGCGACCCATCCGTACTCGGTCGGGGGCGGCTACGTGAACTTCATGATGGACGAGGGCGAGGAGCGGGTGCGTGCCACCTACGGCGCCAACTACGAGCGGCTCGCCCGGATCAAGGCCGTCTACGACCCCGAGAACGTGTTCCGCACCAACCAGAACATCCGGCCAGCCGGCTGAGCCCAGGCGCCGGGTGGTATCAGCCCCCCGAGGCGTCCTCCACCCGCTGCTTGCCGGCGGTGACGAAGGGCATCATCGCCCGCAGCTCGGCGCCGACCTTCTCGATCCGGTGCTGGCGGCCCTGGTCGCGCAGCTTGTTGAAGACCGGCCGGCCGTTGCGGTTCTCGGCGATCCACTCCTCGGCGAACGAGCCGTCCCGGATCTCGCCCAGGATGCGCTGCATCTCGGCCCGCACCGAGTCGTCCACCACCCGGGGGCCCCGGGTGAGGTCGCCGTACTCCGCCGTTGTCGAGATCGAGTAGCGCATGCCGGCGATCCCCTGCTCGTACATGAGGTCGACGATGAGCTTGAGCTCGTGCAGGCACTCGAAGTACGCCGACTCTGGCTGGTACCCGGCGTCGACCAGGGTCTCGAACCCGGCGGTGACGAGCGCCGTCATGCCTCCGCACAGCACCACCTGCTCGCCGAAGAGGTCGGTCTCGGTCTCCTCGGCGAACGTGGTGTCGAGCACCCCGGCCCGGGTGGCCCCGATGGCGTGGGCGTACGACAGCGCCAGGGCACGGGCCGAGCCCGAGGCGTCCTGGTGCACGGCGATCAGGCTGGGCACGCCGCCGCCCTCGGCGTAGGTCCGGCGCACCAGGTGGCCGGGCCCCTTGGGCGCGACCATGGCGACGTCGACGCCCTCGGGCGGCACGATCTGCTCGAAGCGGATGTTGAAGCCGTGGGCGAAGAGGAGGCAGTCGCCCGCGCCGAGGTGGGGGGCGATGGCGGCGTCGTACACCGCCTTCTGCTCGTGGTCGGGCACGAGGACCATGATCACGTCGGCCTCGGCGGCGGCGGCGGCCATCGAGGTCACCCGCAGCCCGGCCTCCTCGGCCTTGCGCTTGCTCGAGGAGCCCTCGCGCAGGCCCACCCGAACGTCGACGCCCGACTCCGAGAGGTTGAGCGCGTGGGCGTGGCCCTGGGACCCGTAGCCGAGGATGGCCACCTTGCGGGCCTGGATCAGGCCGGGGTCGGCGTCGGACTCGTAGTACAGCGTGGCCATGGCGGGTTCGTCTCTCCTGTCGGGCGGATCGGGCGGATCTGGTCGGGCCGGCCTCAGCCGACCCGGGAAAGGGCCGGGGCCGAGGGCTCCAGCTTAGGCAGGGCGACGCGGCCGGTTCGTTGGACGCCGACGACGTCATAGCCCTCGAGCAGTCGCTCGAACGAGTCGAGGCGGTCCGGCCGGCCGGCCAGCATCACCGTGAGGCGCGAGCCGCCGACGTCGACGACCTCGCCCCCGAACACCCCCACCAGCTGGATCACCTGGGAC
>JBOGGF010000299.1:0-2185 GCA_050743965.1 Acidimicrobiales bacterium | reverse complement strand
CCAACGGAGGCTCGGGTCTCGCGCTCTCGGTACCAGTTGGTCGACGTCCGGTCGTCGGCAGAGGCGCGCCCCCGTCCGGACGTCGGGGCGGGTCGGCGTGGCTCTCGATCTCGTGTGGGCGGCCCGCCGCCGCCGGGACCCGGCCCACCCTCGTCGGGCCACGGGTCGAAGTGGTCGGGCGGACCCTCGATCTCACCGGTGGCCCAGGCGACCACGCGGCTGTACGGCACCACGACGGAACCGGCACTCGGTTCCTGGCGCCGGATCGTCCCCGAAGCCAGTGGCGGCCCGTCGGGATCGGCGTGCTCGAGGAAGAGGAGTGCTTCGGCCGCCGCCACCCGTGCGCTCCCGACGTCCATCCCCACGAGATCGGGGACCCTCGTATCGGCCGGGGTCGCGGCGACGCCGGTCGGGGTGGTTGGGGTGGCTGAGGTCGCCGCGGGCGCCGGGGGCGCGGCATCGCCGAGCGCAGCGCGCACGGCGCCGGCGTCGAGGACGAACGTCGCCTCGTCGAGGCCGACGTCCGGCCAGCGGCAGCGCACCGTGAGGGGCCCCGCTGGCGGGAGCGGCCACACCCAGAGCCGCAGCGTGGCGGTCAGGTCGCGCCCGCTCCCGCCGCTGCCACTCAATACCGTCTCTCTGGCCAGGGCGAGCATGGGGCCGTTGCCGGACTTCATGCCGGCCGAGTCGCGCAGTCCGGCGCGCCGGCCGTCAGCGAACGCCACCGTGAGATCGAGGCCGTCGAGCCAGCGCCGGGCACGAGAGGGGTCGAACCCGATGCCGCGGTTGGTGCCGCGGAACGCGAGCGCGACCCCGACCGGGTAGGCGGTCACCCGCCGGAGGTCGAGGTGGAAGCTCCCGGTCGTGCCGGCGGGCACCGAACAGGGCACGTCGACTCCGCCGACGGTCGGTGGTGACTCCCAGGGCGCTGGTCCTCCCGTGGTCACACTGAGACGCTACGCCTCCGGTCGGTCATCCCGGCGGGTGCCCGTCACCTCGGGCGGTCGACGAGCTCGATCCGGCACAAAGGGCCGGAAGCGCCGGCGAGCCGGGCGTCGGCCGTCAGGAGGGACGCGCCGAGCGCTTCGGCGAGCGCCACGTACATTGCGTCCCATCCGCGGGCGGTGCGGTGGAGATCCCAAGCCCGGGGAAGGAGGAGCCGGTGCGCGTACCGCTCACCCGGCCACGATCCGAGATCGTCGACCGCTTGGGCAGCGGCGGTCGGGTCCAGGCGCCCACGAAGGCGCTCGCGACGGATGACACCGAGCACCTCGACGTCGACGACGTGGGGAGCGGCATGGTCGGGGTCAGCGGCAAGGCGCTCCCGGACCACCTCGGCGCCCGGCCCGCCGACGACCACCTCGCAGAGGCACGACGCGTCAACGACCAGCATCCGACCAGTCGCCGCGTTGCTCATCGAGCGCATCCTGGATCTCCGAACGCTCGATGGGCGACGAGCGCCGCCGCGTCCGTGCCAGCCACTCCTCGACGCTCGGACGAGCCGCCAGGCGGGTCGCGTGGGCACGAAGCAGCTCGGGCACGCTGACACCGGCCTCGGCGGCGCGGCGCGCCAGTGCGGCGTACACGTCGTCGTCGAGATCCCGGATCTGCACCGTCTTCGGCATCGCCCCAGGATACATGCGTGCGTGCAGCGCCACCTGCAGAGCCGCATGGCCAGGGGACTCGCACGGGTGCATCCACCGGACCTTGGCCGGCTGCCCCCCGCAGGCTCGTTGCGAACCGAACCCGTCAGATCAGAGGGAGGCCGCCGCCAGGGCGCCGGCGGCAGCGGCACCGCCGGCCGACGCCAGCACGATCCACCGGCCCTTGGCCGGCAGCGAGCGGAATGCCGCCAGGGTGGCGGTGGCGTCGACCAGGTCGGCCAGCGCCGCCGCCTCGACCCAGCCCCGGATCGGGCGGCGGCGACGGTCGGCCAGCACCGGGCCGAGGCCGAGGGCGACGTCGCGACCGCCGAGGGACCGTCCGAGGACCTTGGCACCCGCTCCTTCGGCCTCCGACCCGATCCACGGCCGCGACACCACCGTCGGGGCGACGACAGCGGTCACGCCGAGGCCGATCCTGGCGGCGGCGACCCCCAGGGCCAGGAGGCGGGCGGCGTCGGGCGAGAGGGGACTCCAGCGAACGGCCCGGTGCCGGTGCCCACCGCCAGAGCCGTCGCCGGGCG
>JBOGGF010000298.1:0-6718 GCA_050743965.1 Acidimicrobiales bacterium | reverse complement strand
GCTCTGGCTCCTCGACGAGCCGCACGCCGGCCTGGACGCGGCGGCTCGCCGGCTCCTGGACGAGCTGGTGGCCGAGGCCGCCGGGCGTGGTGCGGTGGTGCTCCTCTCCTCGCACGAGCCCGACCTCGCCGTGCCGCTGGCCGACCGGACCGTCGCCATGTCCGGTGGCCGCGTGGCGGCGGTCGGTGTCGGTGGCCGCCCGCTCCCCGGAGTCCCGCCCGAGCCGGCGCCGCTCGGCACGCCGCCGCCGCTCGGCACGCCGCCGCCCGCCGTTCCCGCCGCCCTGGGGCACGTCGATGTGGCGTGACGCCCTGCTCGTTGCCGGCAAGGACCTGCGGATCGAGGCCCGCTCGCGGGTGGCGCTGTGGCAGGTCGCGCCGTTCGCCGTCCTCGTCCTCGTCCTCTTCGCCTTCGCCCTCGGTCCGGGCCCGTCGGTCCTGCGGTCGGCCGCGCCCGGGCTGTTCTGGCTGGCCGTCCTGTTCTCGACCGTCCTCGCCACCCAGCGCAGCGTGGCCATCGAATCCGGAGAGGGCACCCGCGACGGCCTGCGCCTCTCGGGCATCGACCCAGCCGGCGTCTTCCTCGGCAAGGCGGCGGCGGTCGCCGTCCAGCTGGTCCTGCTCCAGGTCGTCCTCGCCGCCGGCATCTCCCTGCTCTTCGGTGTCCGGGTGCAGGACTGGTGGCTGGCGGTGGTCGCCTCGCTCCTGGCCACCGTCGGCCTGTCCTCCGCCGGCGTCCTCTACGGCGCGCTGTCGGCCGGCCTCCGGGTGCGCGAGACGCTCCTGCCGCTCCTCGTGCTGCCGATCCTCGCCCCCGTGCTCATCGCCGGTTCACGGGCGTGGTCGGCGGCGCTGACCGGCGCGGTGGTGGCGGGGACCTCGTGGTTGCGGATCCTCGGGCCGTTCGCCGCCGTGTACCTGGTGGTGGGGGTGGCGCTCTACGGCCCGCTGCAGGAGGCCGGGTGAGGCCGTCGCGCGCCCTCGTGCGCGGGCTTGGTGCCGCCTCGGCGGTCTCGGTCGCCGCCACCGTCTGGCTCGGGCTGTGGGTCACCCCGCCGGCGCGTGTCCAGGGCAACCTCGCCCGCCTCGTGTACCTCCACCCGCCGGTCGCCTGGGTCGCGATCTACCTGGCCTTCGGGGTGGCGGCGCTGTCGAGCCTCCTGTACCTCTGGCGGCGCACCCGCTCGCTGTTGTGGGACCGGCTGGCGGCGGCCGCGGTCGAGATCGGCGTAGTGTTCAACGCCCTCACCCTTGTCACCGGTTCGATCTGGGGTCGCCCGACCTGGGGGGTGTGGTGGACGTGGACAGCCCGCCTCACCAGCACTGCCCTGCTCCTCGTCCTCTTCCTCGGGTACCTGGCACTGCGGCGGGTCCCGGCCGACCCCGAGGTGCGGGCACGCCGGTGCTCGGTGGCCGCGCTGGTCGCCTTCGTCGACGTGCCGATCGTCCACTTCTCGGTGCAGTGGTGGCAGACCCTGCACCAGGGCGGCACGGTCCTCAACCCCACGCTGACGCTCAGGATCCACGGGACGATGGCCTGGACCATGCTGCTGGGCTTCGTGGCCATGACCCTCGTGTTCGCGTGGATGCTCGCGGTGCGCTACCGGATCGAGGTCCTGCGCGACCGGGTCGGCGACGAGGAGCTCGAGGTGTCCCTGGCCGAGCGGTGGGCGGAGGGTGGCCCCCGCATCCCCGACGTCACCGACGCGGGGGCGGCCTGATGAGCTACGTCGACGCCGGCTACGCGATCTGCCTGGCCGTCCTCGCCCTCTACGCCGCGTCACTCGTCTTCCGCCGCCGGCGACTCGAGCGGGCCGATGCCCTCCGCGCCGACCCGTCCGCCGCCGTCGAGGCGCCCCTCACACCGGCTGGGCCGCCGGGCTCATGACCGACACGTCCGAGGTCGCCGGCACGACGGGCACGGACCGCCTCGGGGACGCCGGAGCGCCCGGGGGGGCGCACGAGGGCACGAACGGCGAGCGGGGCGCAGTGCCGCCGCCCCCCGCCCTCGCGGGCCGCCGACGCCGCAACCGGCTCCGGATCCTGGCCGTCTTCGCCGTCCTCGCCGCCGCCGTGGCCTACCTCCTGGTCGAGGGGCTCGGGAGCTCCCTCGACTACTTCGACACCGTGAACCAGGCCTACGTGCACAAGGGGGCGATCGGGACCGGGACCATCCGGCTGGAGGGCCTGGTGGTGAAGGGCACCATCCAGGACACTTCGAGCGGCGCCGACTTCGTGGTCGCCGGCGGGGGCCACCGGGTGCCGGTGCACGCCAGCGGGTCCCCGCCGCAGCTGTTCCAGCCCGGCATACCCGTCGTCCTCGTCGGCCACTTCGCCAGCAGCGGATCGTTCCTCTTCCTCTCCGACCAGATCATGGTCAAGCACACAGCGTCCTACATCGCCCAGCACCCGAACCGGGTCCGCGCGCCAGACGGGAAGGTCCACTGATGGGACCGGCGCTCGCCGGGCGGGTGGGGGTGTGGTTGGCCTTCGCCGGTGCGGTGGTGGGTGCGGTGGTGGTGGCGGCCGGCCTGGTGCGCCAGCACCGCGGCCGATCGGCCGACAAGCGGCTGGACGCCCGGCTGCTCGCCCCGCTCGTCCTGCTCGGTGCCGTGGTGGCGACGGTGGCGATGGAGCAGGCCCTCGTCACCCACGACTTTTCGCTCGTCTACGTGGCCGACAACAACGCCCGGGCCACGCCGCTCATCTACTCGATCACCGGCATGTGGTCGGCCCTCGCCGGGTCCATCCTCCTGTGGGGCCTCATCCTCGCGGTCTTCTCCGCCGTGTTCGTGTGGCGCTACCGTCGCCGGGCCGGGGACGCCGTCGTCCGGTGGGCGACGCTCGTCATGTTCGTCGTCACCGCCTTCTTCTTCGGGCTCATGGTCGGGCCGGCCAACCCCTTCCTCACCGTGCCGGGCGGCTCCCCCCTGCACGGCGCCGGCCCGAACGCCCTGCTGCAGGACAACCCCCTCGTCGCCATCCACCCACCGATGCTCTACCTCGGCTTCGTCGGCTTCACCGTCCCCTTCGCCTTCGCCGTCGGCATGCTGGCCACCGGGCGCGTGGGGGAGGGGTGGCAGTCGGAGGTCCGGCGCTGGACGCTCCTGTCCTGGACGTTCCTCTCAGTGGGCATCGTCCTCGGGGCGTGGTGGTCGTACCAGGTCCTCGGATGGGGCGGCTTCTGGGGGTGGGACCCGGTCGAGAACGCCGCCCTCATGCCGTGGCTGTGCGGGACCGCCTACCTGCACTCGGTCCTCGTCCAGGAGCGGCGCGGGCTGCTCCGGGTGTGGAACCTCTCGCTGTCGGTGGCGACGTTCGCCCTCACGATCCTCGGCACGTTCCTCACCCGCTCGGGGGTCATCCAGTCGGTGCACGCCTTCAGCGAGTCGAGCCTGGGGCCGATCCTCATCGGCTTCTTCCTCCTCGTGGTGGCCGTCGGCTTCGGGCTCATCGCCTGGCGCGGCGACCGGCTGCGCTCCCCCGGCGGCGTGGACGCCCCGCTCGGCCGGGAGGGTGCGTTCTTGGTCAACAACCTGCTCTTCGTCGGGTTCGCCGCCGTGGTGCTGCTCGGCACCGTCTTCCCCCTGCTGTACCAGGCCCTCCGGAACCAGCAGGTGACGGTCGGCGCGCCCTACTTCGACACCGTCGCCGTCCCCCTGGGACTGGGCCTCCTGCTGCTGATGGGGGTGGCCCCGGCCCTCAGCTGGCGCAAGGTGGACGGTGCCGTGCTGTGGCACCGCCTGGCGGTGCCGGCCTGGCTCGGGGTCCTGACCGTCGTGGCGTGCGTCGCCGCCGGGGTACGCGGCGTGGAGCCGCTCCTCGGGTTCGGGCTGGCGACGTTCGGCGCCTCCTCCGCCGTGCGTTCCCTGGTCCTGTCCGTCCGGGCCGCCCGCCGCCACGGCGCCGGGGTGTGGCGGGGCCTGGTAGGCCGGACCAACGGCGGCATGATCGTGCACCTCGGCGTCGTGGTCCTGGCGGTGGGGCTGGTCGCCGCCACCTCCTTCCGGGCCCAGTCCGAGCTCGCCCTCCACAAGGGTCAGCCGGTGCGGTACGACGGCCACACGTTCGTGTTCGAGGGGCTCCGGACCGTCGACACCCCGCAGCGCCACGCGACCGAGGCGGTGGTCCGCCTCGACCGGGGCGGCCGGTTCTATCCCGCGGTCAGCCAGTACGGCGGCACCGGCTCGGAGGCCGTGGGCACGCCGGCGATCGACTCGGGCATCTTCGACGACGTGTACATGACCTTCGACGCCGTCGGCGGCACCGGGCAGGTGACCGGCGCCCAGCCCATCCCCGGGCTCCCGTCGGGCGCCATCGCCCTCGGGGTCATCGTCGAACCGCTCATGGCGTGGCTGTGGGCGGGGGGCCTCATCGTCGGGCTTGGCGGGCTGCTGGCGCTGGTGCCGGGCGAGCGGCGGCGACCGACCGACCCCGTCTCGTCCCTGGCGCCGTTGGTCGCCGGCGCCGGTGCCGCCGGCCAGCGCACCGCGGCCACCGCTCGGGTGCCGGTGCCTGCAGTCGGCGGGGATGAGCCCGCCGCGCCGGTGCGGGCCGGGGACCACCGGGCCGGAGACCACCGGGCCGAGAGCGACCAGCCGGCGCGCGCCGGCACGGGACGCGACCAGCCGTGACGACCGTCGCGCCAGCGCACGAGCACGCGCCCACGCGTCGGCGCTTCCGGCACCCGGCGCGCTGGGTCGCCGGTGCCGTCCTCCTCGTGCTGGCGGTGGTGGCCGTGGTGGCCGCCACTCGCCCCTCCTACCAGGCGAGCCAGGTCGACAGCCCGCTCCTCACACGGCCGGCCCCCGCCATCAGCGGCACGACCCTGGCCGGCCGGTCGTTCTCGCTGTCCTCGTACCGTGGCCGGTACGTGTACGTCAACTTCTTCGCCAGCTGGTGCCCACCGTGCCAGAAGGAGGAGCCGAACCTCATCGACTTCGCCTTCCACCAGCAGCAGGCGTCGGGCGGCGCGGCGGTGGTGAGCGTGGTCTTCAACGACTCGGTGCCCGCAGCCCGCCAGTTCGTGACCCAGTGGGGGGCGGAGTGGCCGGCGGTGGCCGACACCGGTGGTGCCATCGCCAACCGCTACGGCGTCGAGTCGCCGCCCATGACGTTCCTCGTCGACCCCCGCGGGCGGATCGTCGGGACGTGGGCCGGCCCGGTCACGGCCGGGCAGCTGCAGTCGATGCTGACGGCGGTACACCATCGCCAGGGTGGGGGAGGCGGTGGCTGAGACCGTGGCCGCCGCGCCGGCACGGTCGGCGGCGCGGCGGCCGCTGCTGGCCCGGCCCGCCTTCGGCGTCACCCTGCTCCTGGTGGTCCTGGCCGTCGCCCTCGCCTTCGGTAGCGGGCTCGGCTCACCCGGCCACCGCAGCGCTGCCGCCCGGGCGGCGACGATCGACCGCCAGGTCCGGTGCCCGAGCTGCGCGGACCTCTCGGTGGCGGAGTCGTCGGCGTCGGCGGCCATCGCCGTCCGCCACGAGGTGGCGCGCCTGGTGCGGGCCGGCCGGACCGACCAGCAGGTCGAGCAGCGGCTGGTGGCCCAGTACGGCCCGTCCATCCTCCTGCGCCCCCCGACGTCGGGCCTGACGGCCGTGGTCTGGGTGCTGCCGGCCATCGGCGGCGCCGTCGCCGCCGGCGCGGTGGGGAGCCTCCTGTGGCGCCGGGCGCGCCAGCTCCGCCGGCTCCGTGAGGAGGGGGCGTGACCGACGCCGCCGGGATCGTGGCGTGACCGACGCCGCCGGGATCGTCGGCCAGGCCGGCCAGCCCGCGCCGTCCGACCGGTCCACGCCGTCCGACCGCTCGGCGCGGGGACAGGGCTCGGACCGCTGGCGGCTCCTCGACGAGCAGGAGTTCCTCCGGCGGTCCCTCGAGGACGCCGAACTGGAGCACGCGGCCGGCGACCTCGCCGATGCCGACTACGCCCTCCTGCACCGGCGCGACGCCACGCGGCTGGCTGCGGTGGAGTCGGCGATCGCCGCGCAGGATCCGCCGCCCCCCGCCGACGGTGCCTCCGGCAGCGCGGCTCCCGACGGCGGCGACCTCGCGCCCGGGCCCGCTCCGGCACCCACCGGTGACGCGGCCCGCCGCACGCGTGCCCGGAAGGACCGCCCCGCGGGAGCCCGGCTCGACGGCCGCCAGCGGCGGTGGTGGCGGCCGCGCCGGCGGCGGTGGGTGGCCGTCGTCGGGGTCGCGTGCCTGGTGGCCGGTACCGCCCTCCTGGCGGTCGAGCTGTCGTCGCCGCGCCTGCCCGGGGAGGCTCCGACCGGGAGCATCGACCTCAGCCAGGCCCAGAAGGAGGCGCGCCAGCTCCAGCAGGCCCGGTCGCTCGTGAACGGCGGCCACCCGGCGCAGGCGCTCCAGGCGTACGGCCAGTTGCTGGCCGAGGACCCGAAGAACCCGGTGGCGCTGGCCGAGTGGGGCTGGCTGGAGTGGCAGGCGGCGACGGCGGCCAAGCAGGAGAACGCGGCTGCCGACGGCGAGGCCGCCGTAGCCAGGGCGGTGCACCTCGAGCCGAGCCTCTACGCCGCGCAGTACTACCTCGGCACGATGCTCGTCGACGGCGGGAAGGCCACGAAGGCCGTGGCCCGCTTCCGCACGTTCCTCGGCGATCATCCGTCGGCAAAGTGGCTGGACGACGCTGCCCCGGCCATCCGCCGCGCGTTTGGCGCCGCCGGCGTCCCGGTCCCCGCCGGCGTCCCGCCGGCGTCGACGCC
>JBOGGF010000297.1:0-3712 GCA_050743965.1 Acidimicrobiales bacterium | reverse complement strand
CTTCGGTTCCTGGCCCTGTATTAGTCAGACGAGCCCGAGGACGTGATCGCCGTGATCCGGGCCGGCGCCCGCGGCTACGTCACCAAGACCATCTCGGGCCCCGAGCTGGTGGACGCCGTCCAGCGCGTCGCCGGCGGCGACGCCGTCTTCTCGCCCCGGCTGGCCGGCTTCGTGCTCGACGCCTTCGCCGGCATGCCCGACGGCATGCCCGGCGGGATGCCACCCCCGACGATCGTCGATCCCGAGCTGGACCAGCTGTCGAGCCGGGAGCGTGAGGTCCTTCGCCTCATCGCCCGGGGGTACACCTATCGCGAGGTCGCCCAGGAGCTCACGATCTCGGTCAAGACGGTGGAGAGCCACGTCTCGGCCGTGCTCCGCAAGCTGCAGCTTTCGACCCGGCACCAGCTGACGTTCTGGGCAGCTCAACGCCGGCTGCTCTGAGCCGGGCACGAGCCACCCGACCAGCCGGGCACGAGCCATCCCACCGGCCCCGGTCGTTGCCGATTGATCCACCCCGTGCTGGGGTAGGCGCGAGGCAACGACATCCGTACATGCAACCTGAAGCAACCCACTGCGAGTAGAGATGCACATGTTCCGTCGAGCCCTCGAAATGCTTCGTGACCTGGCGCCGCGCGCCGCCTGCCCTGCCCCCGTGCCCATCCCGGTGCGCGTCGACGACACCGTGGCCGCCCGCCGCCGCCAGGCGATGGAGCGTGGAACCCGGTAGCACGGCGGACCGTGGCATCTCGATCACCGCGCCCGAGGACGAAGTGATGCACGTCACAGATTTGTCACGCTGGCCACGCGGCACCGTGTGGCCACCGCGGGCGCTCGGTAGGCACTACCGCGAGGGCACGCCCCATGCCCGCAACCAGGAGAGGCGCGATCAGGAGAAAGTGGGGACGCCATGAGCCCGGCCATCCTCGCTGTAGCGGGCAGCGCATGGGCGCAGCACCCCGCTCACTGGGGCGGACCACAGCTCTCGGGGGCCGGCTTCTTCTGGCTCGGCGTGCTCAACGTGGCCCTGCTCATGGCCTTCCTCGCCATCGTGGCCCAGCGCCGTGACCGCGCGGTCGACGGGCTGGAACATCCCGCCGATCTGCGGACGGCGTCCCCGGCGACCGGCAGCGGCTCGATAACGCCCGATGCCGCCGCGGCGCCAGCTGCGGTGCCGGCAGCCAGGCCCGACGACGCTACGGCGCGGCGCCAGGAAGCGCCTTGGCTCGCTGTGCCGGTCAGCGCCGTGCCGGCACGCCGGGCTTCGGACGCCGACCGAGAAGAAGCGGCCGGGACGGTCTCGCGCGCCATCGCCCTCGGCTGCCTCGACGTCGACGAAGGGATGGGGCGGATCGACGCCGTCTACCGTTCCCGCTACCGGCACCAGCTGGCATCGCTGGTCGCGGACCTGCCCGGCGAGCCGAAGCCGGCGCCCTCGCCCCGCGTGACCGGCTTCCACCGTGACCTGCGGGACTTCGGCGTGCTCGCCGTGGTCGCCGCGATCGCCCTCCAGGTGCTCACCGGCATGTGGGAGCTGTGGCCGATCGCCGTCGGAGCGCTCCTTCCCTTCGCCTTCCACCGCCACCCGACGTCCTCGATCGACGACCGCCGGCATTGAGCGGGATCGTCCGCTGCCGTGGCCGCGCCAGGCGCCAGGCTCAGCGTCGCCGGCGCCGGCGCTGGGGCAGGTCGTGGCGGAGGGTCGCCGCCACGATGGCCACGCCGACCACGAACGCCGCCGCCAGGTAGGCGATCGTGATCGCTGACACGCCCATCCACCGGGGACCGGACTTCGAGACGGAGAAGATGGCGGCGGCGACCTCGAAGGCGACCATGACCAGCCCGGCCGCGCCCCGGCTCGCCAATTTCTGGACGCTGCGCATGATGTCGGGCTCGCGGTTGCGGCGCGCCGGCCCGGAAGATTAGGATACGAGTCGTCTCGTATCTCGAAGCCCGACGGAAGGTCCCACCATCGTGATGCTCGCCCGCAAGTGGTGGACGCTGCTCGCCGTCTGCACCGCCATCTTCATGCTCCTGCTCGACATCACCGTGGTGAACGTCGCGCTCCCCGACATCCAGCGGTCGCTGCACGCCAGCTTCTCCGACCTCCAGTGGGTGATCGATGCCTACTCCCTCACCCTGGCGGCGTTCATGCTCACCGCCGGGGTCGTCGGCGACATGTTCGGACGCCGCGAGGTCTTCGCCATCGGCCTGGGCGTGTTCTCCTTGTCCTCCCTGGTGTGCGGTCTCTCGGTCGACTCGTTGATGCTCAACCTCGCCCGCGGCTTCCAGGGGGTGGGCGGGGCCATCATGTTCGCCACGTCGCTGGCCCTGATCGCCCAGGCCTTCCACGGGCGCGAGCGCGGCACGGCGTTCGGCATCTACGGCGCCGTCGTCGGCGGTGCCGTGGCCGTCGGCCCGCTCCTCGGCGGGGCGATCACGAGCGGCATCGGCTGGCGGTGGATCTTCTTCGTCAACGTCCCGATCGGCATCGTCGCCATCGCCCTGACGCTGGCCAAGATCGACGAGTCGCGCGACCCGAACACCCGACGGATCGACTGGCTCGGGTTCGCGACCTTCTCCGGTGCCCTGTGCTGCCTGGTCTTCGCCCTGGTCCGCGGCAACGACAGCGGGTGGACGAGCCCGTCCATCGTCGGGCTGCTGGCCGTCGCGGCCGCGCTCTTCGGGGTCTTCGTGGTGGCCGAACTTCGCCAGCGCGACCCGATGCTCGACCTGAGCCTCTTCCGCCGCCCGGCGATGGTCGGCGTGTCGGTCGCCGCCTTCGCCATCTCGGCCTCGATCTTCGCCATGTTCCTCTACCTGACCCTCTACATCCAGGACGACCTGGGCTACGGGCCGCTGGCGGCTGGCCTCCGCTTCCTGCCCATCACCATGCTGTCGTTCTTCGTGGCGCCGGTGGCGGGCCGGCTCACCGTGCGGATCCCGGCGCGGGTGCTGCTCGGCGGCGGGCTCCTCGTCATCGGCGTCGGCTGCATCCTCCTGTCCTTCATCCGGGCCGACTCCGGCTGGACGGTGCTGCTCCCGGGCTTCATCGTCACGGGCGTCGGCATCGGCGCCATGAGCCCCGTGCTGGCGTCCTCGGCGGTGGCGGTGGTCCCCCCCGAGCGCAGCGGCATGGCCTCGGGGATCAACAACACCTTCCGCCAGGTGGGCATCGCCACCGGCATCGCCGGGCTCGGCGCCGTGTTCCAGCACGACATGCAGCACCGGGTGACGAGCAACCTCGCCGCCACGCCGGCCGGCCGAGCCGCCCTCCAGGCGCACGGATCGAGCCTCGGTCCGGCGCTGATCTCCGGCCAGGTCCGCACAGCCGTCGGCCACCTGCCGGCGGCGCAGTCCCACGCCGTGCTCGGCGCCTACGCCAGCGGGTTCGCCACCAGCATCGACCAGCTCTTGTTGATCGCCGCCGCGGTGGCGCTCGCCGGGGCGCTCGTCGCCACCCTCCTCGTCCGCCAACGCGACTTCGTGCCGACCGGCAGGCCGGCGGAGGGGAGCACCGGGGACGGCGGGCCCGACGGTGGCGGGAGCGGGCCGGGCGGCAGCCCGCACCCTGATGGCCCCGGCGGGGCGGAGGGTGCCGACCGCGACGCGGGCGCGCGCCAAGGGGGCCCGGCGAGGGCACCGGCGGTCGCATGACGCCGGGACGCCGCGCCGTGACGGCACCACCGCCGACGGGCGGCGCGGCCCCACCGAC
>JBOGGF010000296.1:0-8661 GCA_050743965.1 Acidimicrobiales bacterium | reverse complement strand
GCAGTTAAGCCCGCCAGCGCCGATGGTACTTGGGGGGAGGCCCCCTGGGAGAGTAGGACGTCGCCGGGATTTTTCCGTTCAAAGGCCCGCCACGTTGTGGCGGGCCTTTGGCGCGTTCGGGAGCAGGGTGACCAAGGGACCCCGGCTGTTGTGGGTAGACCGCTACGGGTGGTCGGTGTGGCCGTTCGACAGGTCCTCGACGCGCTCGCCGAGCCCCTTGACGAGGGCCTCGATCCGACTGAGGGAGGCCTGCAGGTCGTCGGCGGTGGCCATCCCGGCCAGGGCGAGGCGGACCGCCGCCAGCTCCCGTGCGAGGAATTCGGTGTCGGCCTGCGTGCGCGCCGCCACCTGGCGGTCGCGTTCGGTCGTCTCCCGGTCCCGCTCGTCCTGACGGTTCTGGGCGAGAAGAATCAGCGGGGCCGCGTACGCCGCCTGGGTCGAGAAGAGCAGGTTCAGCAGGATGAAGGGATACGGGTCCCAGTGATGGATGGCGGCGATGCTGTTGAGGACGAGCCAGGCGACGACGATCACCGTCTGGATGGCAAGGAAGCGCGCGGTGCCGAAATAGCGGGCGATCGCCTCGGAGAAGCGGCCGAAGGCTTCGGGGTCGTAGTGGGCGCCGAGGCCGACGCGCGCGCCCCGGGGCGTCTCGAGCTCGCCCGGGCTGGGGCGCCGGACACCATCGCCCACGAGGCGCCTCATCGCCGCCGTTCCCGCCAGTCGACCGGCAGCAGCCGCTCCAGGACGTCGTCGACGGTGACGGCGCCGACCAGGCGGCCCGCCGCGTCGCAGACGGCGACGGCCGTCAGATTGTAGGCGGCCAGTCGCACGGCGACCTCGTGCTCGGCGAGGTCGGGGGCGATGGCGCTGCGGTCGTCGACGCACCGGCCGACCGGGTTGGACGGGGGCTCGCGCAGCAGGCGCTGGAAGCCGACGACGCCGTGGTAGGGGCCGGTGGGAGTCGCCGTCGGCGACTCGCAGACGAACGCCTGCGCGGCGAGGGTGGGACGCACCTCGTCGTCGCGCAGGCGGGCGAGCACCTCGGCGACCGGCACGTCGGGGCCCACGATCACCGGCTCGGAGGTCATGAGGCCGCCCGCGGTCGCCGGGTCGTAGCGCAACAGGCGACGGAGCGCCTCTGCGTCCTCGGGGTCCATCTGGGCGAGCAGGCCGTCCCGGCGCTCCCTGGTCATCGCCCCCAACAGGTCCGAGGCGTCGTCGGGCTCCATCTCCCCGACGACGTCGGCGACGCGGGCGAGGTCCATCGAGGCGAGCAGGCGAACCTGCTCCTCCTCGGGAAGCTCCTCGAGGACGTCGGCCAGCTGCTCGTCGGGAATGGCACCGGCGAGCATGGCTCGCCGGTGCGGTGGCATGGCGTGCACCCTCGCTGCCACGTCGGTAGGGCTCATGTCCCGCAGTACGGCCAGCTCGGCGGCGAGCGGACCGCCCTCGAACAGCGAGCGCGCCTCGCTCCAGGGGGCGACCCGCCGCGTGCGGCGGTGCAGGCCGCGCCCGCCGAAGGCGACGGCGACCACGTCGAACCGGGCACTCGGCGCCGGTTCGAAGGCGACGTCGGTGAGGATCTCGCTGCCGACCTGCTTCCCGAGCAGGCCACTGAGCAGCAGCTCGCCGGGGCGCACCTTGAAGTGGCGGAGGTCGACCGTCCCCCCGCGCAGACGCACCCCGTCCCGCCCCACCTCCGCAGCGCGCCCGGCGTTCACGAAGATCCTCCGGCGCTGCACGTTGGCGACGACGCCGAGCACGCGCGGTGGCGTCGACCCGGCGGCGGGGGCGAGCACCACGTCCTCGATCCGTCCAAACACGGCGCCGGTCTCGTCACGTAGGGCGAGTCGCAGCAGCCGGCCGGCGAAGACACGCGTCGCAGCCGCGCCGGAAGGGTAGCCACCCGGCCCCCGCGGGGTGGCAGACGGCCCGTCACCCCCCGCCCGGTTGCGCGGCGTCGGGCCGACAGGACCGACCCGGTTCAGGACCCGGTCAGGCGATGCCGCGGGCCTCCTCGGCCCGGTGCTTCCAGGCGATGCCCAGGCCGAGGACGACGACGAAGGCGCCGAGCACGAGCCAATGGACGGCCGAGAGCGGTCGCCCGGCGAGGAGCGCGAGCCCGAGGGCGTCGAGGTGATAGCTCGGGAGCGCGTCCGCCACCGCCTGGAGCGCACCGGGCATGCGGGTGATCGGGGTGAACAGGCCGCCGAAGTAGCCGAGCACGAACATCAGCCCCGTCACGACCGGGAACGCCGCCTCGGTCGCCACGAGGAACCCGATGAAGACGCCGAGGACGGCGAACGGCAGCGAGGTAGCCCACAGCAGGGCGGTGAGCTCCGTCCAGGTGCCGACGGCGAGGCGGACCCCGCCGAAGCCGGCGGCGACCGCCTCCACGAGGAGGATCACCGGTAGGACCACGAACATGCTGGCGGCGACCTTGGTGGCCACGTACGACCAAGCCGGGATGGGGGTGACCCGGAGCTGGCGGGCCCAGCCCGACGCCCGCTCCATCGAGAGCCGCGTGCCGCCGGCATTGAGGGCCGCCACCAGGGCACCGAACGTGCACATGGAGACCATCAGGTAGACGCGCCAGGGGACGCCGCTGACGATGGTGCCGCCCCTATGGTTGCCGAGGAAGAGCAGGTAGAAGACGACCGGGAAGCCGATCGTGATGGCGAGGAACTTCCAGCTGCGCACCAGCCGCCCGACCTCGAAGGTGCCGAACGCGGCCAGAGGGGCGAGCCGTGAGGACCACGCCGGGCGGCCGTCGGGGACTGCCGGCTCCGTCGGCGGCGGGACGACGAGGAGGTCGGTCATCGGGCCGGCTCCGTGGCCGGCCCCGTAGCCGGCTCCGTGGACGTGTGAGGCTTGGTGTCCCGGGCCGGCTTGGTGGCGCCGCGGCCGGTGAGCGCGACGAAGGCCTGCTCGAGCCCGGCGCCGGTCACCTCCAGGTCGCGGAAGGCGATGCCCCCGCCGACTATCCCCCGGATGGTGGCGTCGGCGTCGAGCGAGTCGAGGACGACCCCGGTGCCGCACACCTGTACGTCGGTGACGCCTTCGAGGTCGTCGAGCACCGCCCGGTCGGGCCGGTCGGCCACGAACCGCACCCTGCGAGTGGCCACCGCCGCCTTGAGGGTGGCGCCCGGGCCGTCCGCCACCACCTGGCCGTGGTTGAGGACCACGACCCGGTCGGCGATCTCGTCCGCCTCGGTGAGGTGATGGGTGGCGAACACGACCGTCCGGCCTTCCTGGCCGAACTGCCGCATCATCCGCCAGAAGCTCTGGCGGGACTCCACGTCCATCGCCGAGGTCGGCTCATCGAGGAAGACGATCTCGGGGTCGCCGGCGATGGCAAGGGCGAAGCGGACCCGCTGGGCTTGGCCACCGGAGAGCTTGTCGGTGCGTCGGCGAAGGAGGGCGGCGATGTCAGCGCGCTCGACGGTCGAGTCGAACGGTGCCGGCCGTCGGTAGAGGCGGCGGACCAGCCGGAGCGCCTGCTCGACCCGGACGCCGGGAGGCAGGCCGACGCCGGACCCGGACTGGAGCATCGCGCCGACCCGACCATCGGTGACGGTGTCGCGGGGGTCGGCGCCCAGGACCGCGACCTGTCCCTCCTGCGGCCGGATGAGGCCCAACAGGACGGAGATCGTGGTCGACTTGCCGGCGCCGTTCGGTCCCAGGAGTGCCAGCACCTCGCCCTGCTCGGCCCGGAGGTCGAAGTGGTCGAGGGCGGTCCGATCGCCGTAGCGGTGGGTCACGCCCCGGAACGACAGGGCGGTCGGCTTGGCGACCGAAGGTGCGGGACCGCCGGACCGTACCGATCCGGCGGCAGGCGAGGGCCGCCAGGAGGGAGCCGGCCCGCCGGGCTCTGCTACTGCGACGACCGACAACTGCTCGCTACTCCCTGCCGGGTTCGACCCGTCAACGACCCAATGTGACGTTTGGGACTGTAGGTCGGCGGGTAGGCGAAGCCGCCGCGCCCGGATGAGAGCTCTCAGGAGCGCCGAATTCCCGACGCCCCGTCGCGCAATCCATGGCCATTGCGGCCTTTCGGACGGCCGCAGGCGGGGGTGCATCGTGCACCGACTGGGCGGAACCGAAGGGGTGGTGGCGGACCGTACACTCGCCGGATGGCGCGCGAACCCCAACGACCTGACCGCCGCGCCCCGAATGGGCGGGGCAGGACCGATCGACCGTCGCGCACCGGTGCATCGCCTACCGAGGGGACCGCCCGCCGACGGCTCCCGGGCACTGCCCGGACAGGCCCCGCCGGCAAGCGGCCGCGCACCGAGGGCAACGGGCGGGCCGCCGGCGGAGCTCGGACCGAGCGGCCTGGGCGGACAGATCGACCATCCCGAGCCGGTCGGGCGGGGCCGCCCCGACGCGGGACCGGCGGCGAGCGTCTCCCGTCCGAAGGTCGCGACCGCGCGCCGGCCCCGCGTCAGGACCGTCCGGTCGGGAACCGTCCCGACCGCCAGGGGGGAGCGCGGGGGACGGGACGGCCCGGTGCCCGGCGCCCCGGGGGTCCTGCAATCTCGACACGGCCGTCAGGCCGCCCTCCGGCGACCCGGTCCACCACGGCTCGTCCCACCTCCAGCCGTCCCACCTCCGCTCGCCGCACCTCGAGGGAGGAGCGTCCCACCGGTGGAGGCCGACCGCCTCGCCGAAGCCCCGCGGATGCCCGCCCGACCCGGCGCCCCACGAGAGACGGACGCCCGGCCGACCGTTCCTCCGGTCCCGCCGGCCGCGCCGCCACCCGCGCCTCGGACCGCAATTCCGGCCGCCCCTCCGGTCCCCGGCCGCGGGACCCGCTGCCGCCCGGCGCCCGCCGGTGGGGCAGCGTCGCCCGCCATGGCGCCCACGAGGTCGGGCGCCCCAACGTGCCCGGAGGTGGCAGCGGCGACCGTCGCGGCCCGCGCCAGCCGGCCGAACCGCCCCCGCCGATGGACGAGTGGGTCCGCGCCGACGAGCCCCGTACGCCGACCACCCGCTCGGCGACCACCCGCTCGGCGACCACCCGCTCGGCGACCGATCGCCCCCCCCGACGGGCACCCACGGCCGGACCGGCCACCGAGCCCACCCTGCCGGCCGACGTCGCCACCGAGATCCGGCGCACCGCCGACGCGGCCACGGCCCGCCACAAGGAGGTGCTGGTCGAGCGGATGGGCGAGGCCGTCGCCTCCTACGACCGGCACCGGTACCAGGACGCCCTCCGGCTGGGCAAGCAGGTGGCCAAGGAGGTCCCGACGGTCGCGGCCGTCCGCCGGCTCGCCGGCTTCGCCGCCTACCGGCTCGGGCGGTGGCGAGAGGCGATCCGTCACCTCGAGGCCTACGGGGAGCTGGCGGGCGAGGTCGACCACGTGCCGTCGCTGATGGACTGCCAGCGGGCCCTCGGCCACCCGAGGAAGGTGGCCGACCTGTGGAACGACCTGCGGCGGCGGTCGCCCGACCCCGACGTGCTGACCGAGGGCCGCATAGTCGCCGTGTCCACGTTGGCGGACCGGGGCAAGCTCGGCGACGCCATCGCCCTGCTCACCGCGGCCGGTGCCGCCCGGGCGCTGCGCAACCCGTCGGAGCGGCACCTGCGGCAGTGGTACGTGCTGGGCGACCTCTACGAGCGGGCCGGCGACGTGCCGCAGGCCTGCGAGCTGTTCGGTCGGGTGCAGCGGGCCGAGCCGGAGGCCTACGACGTGACAGTCCGGCTCGAGGCGCTGGGGCGGTCCAGCGGCTCTCGGCGCGGGAGAGCCCGGCGGTAGGCTCGAGCTCATGGGCACGGACCTCCAGCAGCTCCTCGGCGACGAAGCCGACTCCCTCCTCAACCACGAGGCCAAGGCTTTCCCGGCCGACGGCCTCGTGCTGCCGGGCCCCGACTTTCTCGACCGCACCTTCCGGGACTCGGACCGGCCGGCGTCGGTACTGCGGAGCCTCGGCGAGCTCTACCGGCACGGCCGCCTCGGGGGCACGGGCTACCTGTCGATCCTCCCGGTGGACCAGGGGGTCGAGCACTCGGCGGCGGCCAGCTTCGCCAAGAACCCCAAGTACTTCGACCCGGCCAACCTGTGCGAGCTGGCGCTGGCGGGGGACTGCAGCGCCGTCGCCACCACCCTCGGCGTGCTCGGGGCGGTGTCGCGGCGCTACGCCCACCGGATCCCCTTCATCGTGAAGCTCAACCACAACGACTTCCTCCACTATCCGACTACCTACGACCAGGTCCGGTTCGGGTCGGTGCGCCAGGCGTTCGACCTGGGGGCGGTCGCCGTCGGGGCGACGATCTACTTCGGCTCCGAACAGTCCGACCGCCAGCTCCAAGAGGTGTCGGCGGCATTCGCCGAGGCGCACGAGCGGGGCATGGCCACCGTCTTGTGGTGCTACCTGCGGAACCCGGCCTTCAAGAAGGACGGCGTGGACTACCACCTGTCCGCCGACCTGACCGGGCAGGCCAACCACCTCGGGGTGACCATCGAGGCCGACATCATCAAGCAGAAGCAGGCCGAGAACAACGGCGGGTACGATGCCGTCGGGTTCGGCAAGACCGACCCGCTCGTCTACGACCAGCTCACCACCGACCACCCGATCGACCTCACCCGGTGGCAGGTCGTGAACTGCTACGCCGGCCGCATCGGCATGATCAACTCCGGCGGCGAGTCCAAGGGTGCAGGCGACCTGGGCCAGGCGGTGCGCACCGCGGTGATCAACAAGCGGGCCGGCGGGCAGGGACTGATCGTCGGGCGCAAGGCGTTCCAGCGGTCGACCGACGAGGGTGCGGCGCTTATCCAGGCCATCCAGGACGTGTACCTCGACCCCGAGGTCACGATCGCCTGATCGACGATGCCGGGAGGGCACCCGGGTCGGCGCACCGCCGGTCGGCGCGGCGGCCTCCATCGGCCTCCATCGGCGGTCCCCGGCCCCCAGCCCGCGCCCACCGATGCACCTCGCTGCAGGGGGGGCGAACTATGCTCCTTCGTCGGAACGAAACATCCCGCCCGCCTCACCGGTGCGTGCGGTCGTCGGGCGCCCGGGGGAGCGGCGGGCGCCTTCGGCGGTACGAGGCTCGGACGATGGCAAGGGGGGCGGGGCGAGCGACGAGGGACGACCGACATGGCGAAGAGCGTGGCAACAGGGCACGAGCGGGCGAAGGAGCAGCTGGACCGGGTGGTGATCCGGTTCGCCGGGGACTCGGGCGACGGAATGCAGCTCACCGGTGACCGGTTCACCGAGTCGAGCGCCCTGTTCGGCAACGACCTGTCGACGTTCCCCGACTACCCGGCCGAGATCCGGGCGCCGGCCGGCACGCTGGCGGGGGTGTCGGCCTTCCAGGTCCACATCTCCGACCACGACATCCTCACCCCGGGCGACGCCCCGAACGTGCTGGTGGCGATGAACCCTGCCGCCCTGCGGGCCAACCTCGACCTCCTGACCACGGGTGCCACCGTGCTGGTCAACGTGGACGCCTTCGACGAGCGCAGCCTGAAGAAGGCCGGCTACGACACCAGCCCGCTCACCGACGGCAGGCTCGACGCCTTCACCGTCTACGAGGTGCCGATGACCTCCATCACTCAGGAGGTGTGCAAGGAGGCCGGGGTGAAGCCCCGCGACGCAGAGCGCTCGAAGAACTTCTTCGCCCTCGGGCTGGTCAGCTGGCTCTACACCCGGCCGGTGGACGACACCCTCGAGTGGATCGGCAAGCGGTTCTCCGACCGGCCCCAGGTGGCCGAGGCCAACACGCGGGCGTTCCGGGCCGGCTACGACTTCGGCGAGACGGCCGAGCTGTTCACCGCCAACTACGAGGTGCGCCCGGCCCACTTCGAGCCGGGGGAGTACACCCAGATCACCGGGAACAAGGCGCTGGCCTGGGGCCTCATCGCCGCCGCCCGCCTGGCCGGGCTGCCCCTCTTCCTCGGCAGCTATCCGATCACCCCGGCCTCCGACATCCTCCACGAGCTGTCCCGGCGCAAGGAGTTCGGGGTCCGCACCTTCCAGGCCGAGGACGAGATCGCCGGCGTGGGGTCGGCCCTGGGTGCCGCCTTCGGCGGTGCGCTCGGCGTCACCACCACCAGCGGCCCGGGGCTCGACCTCAAGTCCGAGACCGTCGGCCTCGCCGTCAACCTCGAGCTGCCCCTCGTGGTCGTCGACATCCAGCGGGGCGGCCCCTCCACCGGCCTGCCCACCAAGGCGGAGCAGGCGGACCTCCTCCACGCCATGTACGGCCGGCACGGTGAAGCGCCGTTGCCGATCGTGGCGGCGAAGACGCCGGCTCACTGTTTCGAGGCGGCGATCGAGGCGGCCCGGTTGGCCATCGAGTACCGCACGCCGGTCATCCTGCTCTCCGACGGCTACCTGGCCAATGGGGCCGAGCCGTGGCGCCTGCCCGACGTCGACGCCCTGGTGGCGATCGACCCGAAATTCGCCACCGAGCCCAACCACGTGGACGAGGACGGTACCGCCACCTTCTGGCCGTACGTCAGGGACGAGGAGACGCTGGCGCGCCCGTGGGCGCCGCCGGGCATCCCGGGGCTCGAGCACCGGATCGGCGGGCTGGAGAAGGCGGATCTCACCGGCAACGTCTCCTATGACCCCGAGAACCACGAGGCCATGATCAAGTGGCGCGCCGCCAAGATCGCCGGCATCGCGAAGGACCTGCCCGAGGTGGACCTCGAC